>JASEJS010000095.1 GCA_030016765.1 Patescibacteria group bacterium | reverse complement strand
GAAGCAAAAGAACCTCTCGATCGAGTACAATATGAGTCCATCAAACAAAAAGTAGGGATTAGTCTTGAAGAATTAATTTTGAATAAGGATACATATCTGGATAAAAATATAACTCTAGAAGGTTTTTATTTTAATGGATTTCATTATCAAGATCATGAAGTTACCATTCTTTCCCAAAATTTAGAACAGAGAGCATATAAAGAATCAATATTTAAAGAGTCTAGTCCCATTTATGAAAGGATATTTCCGGACGGCATTGGAATTTGGGTTTCGGACTCTTTTCATGTATTAGAAAAGAAACTATTATATCAGCAAGTAGATCCAGAGACTAATGAAAAAGAATATTACGGGAAGATAAGAGCGGAAGGTAAGTTT
This sequence comes from Patescibacteria group bacterium, assembly GCA_030016765.1. Taxonomy (GTDB): domain Bacteria; phylum Patescibacteriota; class Minisyncoccia; order Minisyncoccales; family JASEJS01; genus JASEJS01. The sequence continues at coordinate 1,470 of JASEJS010000095.1, read as the reverse complement.
AAAGAGTGTATGGAATGTGATGATCTAGGACTTTATGATTATCAGATTGTTCTATCAGAAGTAGAGATTTTAAGTTGGTCACCTAATGAAGCTCAAAAAACTTTTCTTAAAATTTTGTATCCTAATGGTGGAGAAAAATTGAAAAAAGGGAAAACCTACGAAATAGTTTGGAAAAGTACGGATTTAGAAAATGAGGCAGGTTACGTTTATCTGTGGGGGAAAGATCTTAAAGGAATAGCTACTGGTGAAAACTTGCTTTTGAATCCAACCCCTTTTTCTATTAAGAGCGGAAAATATTCTTTTTCAATTCCTGCGATAGTTCCCCCAGGTAATAAATATAAACTTGTAATAACCTCAACAAACTGCTATATACCAAGAGAATTTTGTCAACAGGTGTTTGAATTTGCCAAACCATCGATAAGCGATGAAAGTGATAATTATCTTAGTGTAATTGAATAGCGGATAATATTTACGTTTATTCTTTTAGATAAAAATGAATAAAACTTTTTCTAAAATTCGGATTATAATTGTTTTTATTGCTCTCATTACTGGAGGAATTTTGGCGTGGCAGTATTTTGGTCTGAAAGCTGAAACCACTAACTGGAATACTTATAGAAATGTAAAATATGGCTATGAAATTAAGTATCCGCCGAATTTAAAAATGGAAAAAGAAGAACTAGAAAAACGAGGAATACCAGTTGAGATAGTTTCAAGGATTTCTTGGTCCTTTCCTCAGGAAATTCCTGAGGTTACAAAAGAGATTGTCATCGATATTAGAGATAATCCTGAGAAAAAACCCTTACTTTCCTTTTTAGAATACGAATCCGCATCTTGCAAGATAGAGGCCCAAGAGCCTACCTTTGCTAGAATTAGTTGCAAAGAAAAAATTGAAGGAACTAACCAAGGATTAAAATTAATCGATTCAGCTTTTGGGAAAGATAGGGTTGTTTATAAAATCTCTCTTGTAATTCTGGGATTAATATCTGATTTAGATTTTCCTCATGAGGTAAATGTGTATAATCTAATGTTTTCTACCTTTAAATTTATTGAAAAAGAGAAAGAAATTAAGGCGCCAACTCCTGAGAGTAATTCTCGTGATAATAGGAGGCTTAGTGATATGAAAATGATAGAATCATGTTTGGAGATAATCCATGACGAGAAAGGTTATTATCCAGGAATTACTGGAAGTAATCAATGGGATACTCTAAAAGGATTTTGTAATCTTGAGCAAAATTTGTTTCTTCCAAGCGGACCCTATGAATATTGGGTATCTAGTGATAATCAGAGTTATATTCTCAAAACTACTCTAGAAAATTATCATCAACTTTTGAAGGAAGATATCGATGGAACTCCTTTTGGTAAAGCAGCAGTTCAATGCGGTATTCAAGGGGAAAATGAAAGAGAATATTGCATTGGAAGAGGTACTAAATAAGAGGAACCTAAAGAAGATGAAAAAATCCAAAATATTAT
>JASEJS010000094.1 GCA_030016765.1 Patescibacteria group bacterium | reverse complement strand
TCTTTTTCTAACCTAACTGGATTTCTTAAGTCATCTTCAAGCAAAATCACTTTCTTTTTGCACTTTTTAGCCCTTTTTTGACAAAAAGAAAGCATTGCCTTTGAATAATCAACACCAATAATCTGGCTAATATTTTTAAATTTATCGAACTTTTTCAATAATCTTCCCGTGCCAATTCCCAAATCACAAATCGCCACTTTTTTGCCAAAGTTTTTAATATAATCAATCAATGGAATTTCATCTGAAAGTCCCAAATATTTTTTCACTACCCTATCCCACTCAGCTGGAGTTTTTGGGTGTCTCCAGATTTCTTCAGTAATGAGGGGCATAAAATTCTCTTATTTTTTTATTTTGATATTTTTTACCCTTTCTTTGAAATCTTTTACTGAAGGCACGGCAATCGGGTCAAATATCCATTGATTTCCCAGTTCCATTGGAATGATACTCCAGACCTTTGATATCCAACCCTGTTTTGCCACCTCATCCATAAAGAGAGCATATTCTTTTTGAGATTTCACACTGACTATCAACAAAATGTCCCATTCTGTTCCCTGTAGACAATAGGCGTGTCTGATTAAATTCAATTTTAATCTTTTTTCTGCCTCTTTTAATTTCTCAAGATACTTCTCAATTCTCCAACCAGTTGGAAATTCAAATCCAGGACCAACAATTGGCGGAGAAATAGTTGCCTTTATTAAGACAATATAGTAACCATCCCAAATCTTTAACTGATCAATAATTGATATTTTATCTTTCAATAAAATTTTTTTATCTCGCAACTCTTTCAATCCTTCTTTTGCTTCTTTTGAAGAAATTTTAAGTTCTTTGGCAAAATCTTCCAATTCCTCTTCGGAAAACCTTCTTTCTTTACTCAAAATATTCAAAAGTTCAATATCTTTTTCGTCTAATTCCTGTTCAATTGCTTTTCTCCAAATTTCTGGCATAAATTTAAAATTTTTTAATTTAATCTCGACCTTGATTTTATTTATCAAAATTCTCTTATTGATTTATTTTATCTAAATTTTTGAATTTAATTAATCTCCTCGCTATTTTTTCAGCAATTTATCGAAGTTATATTTTCTCCAATAAAGTCCACAATAGCCAGTAGTAATTCTTTTTAGTTTTAAATTTTTAAGTTTATTTTCCATTTCATTTTTCAATTTTACTACTTCTTTTTCATTTGAAGTAAGAGTCCTCAATTTCAAGAAAAGTTCCAAGTTTTTTAACTTTATCAATACAGTATTCAAATTTTCATCTTTATATTTTTCTCGGATTTTATCAATAGTCATTGAATTTATGAGATTATTTTCTGCTTTAAATTTTTCAAACTCAGAGGTAAAGGAAAAGAATAATCTTTAAAGTGTTCAGACTTTTTAATTTCTCCTTTCTTTCCATATAAAATAGCGGCTGGACTATATTTGAAATCTAAACTTTTACCATTCCTAATTCGAATAAAAATACTCTTTTTATATAAATCGCCATTTGGAGTATCAAAATAAACATCGATTTCTCTTTTCCTTTCAATAAATTTAAGATTTTTAATAAAATCCTTCAATTGCTTTTCATCTAAAATTTGATATTTAAATTCAACTTCGATATTTTTTCTAGGCATAAATTTATTTAAATTAAATATCTAATTTCTTTTTTAGTCAAGGAGCTCACATAGTGAAACTCTTGACAGTTTCTTTTAGTTTGTTATTATTGTAATAGACCCCTCGGATGCCGCACCGCCGTAGCCAATCGGCGCTTAAGCATTCGGGGTCTTTTATTTTAAAGCCAATTGTTTTATTTCTTCATATCTAATAACTTTATTCGGCTTATATTTTCCTTTCATTGTCAAATAGCAAG
>JASEJS010000104.1 GCA_030016765.1 Patescibacteria group bacterium | reverse complement strand
TTGATGATCTTTTAAAATAGAAAAGGAGGTATGTGGAATGGAGTTTACAGAAAAAATAAAGGAAATAGATAGCCTTTATAGTAAAGCAGTAAAAGAAGAAGAATATCTGGAAGTTATAGAGAAAGCAGAAAACCTAAAGAAGGAAATGGAAAGAGAGAGAATAGCAGTTGAGCAAATAGCTCAAGGAATACTCAATGGTCTCTGGGCAGAATACTATTGGGTGAGAAAATTCGCCAAAACAAAAGAGAATGTTAAGAAACTTTGTACAAAAGTTTCAGGTTATTACACAGAGATTAAAGAACCATCACTGAAAATAGCTTACGGATATTTGCTTTCGGTAAGTAAAAGTGAGCTTGAAGAAGATTTTTCTCAAGCAAAGAAAATAGAAGAGGAAATACAAGAGATTGCTAAGAAGACAGGAAATATAGTAGCTATTCTTCGGGTAATTAATACTCAGGGATTAAGAGAAGGAAAAGAAGGCAATCTAGCCAAAGCAATAGAGGTTTTCGATGAAATTGAAAGATTCGAAGAAATTCCTAAGGAAGCAGTGAGACACGTTGGTAATATTTTGAATAATCGAGGAAACTACAAAATTAGAGGAAATATAGATGTTATTGGTGGAATGCGAGACTTAGTAGCAGCAATGAATTATTATCTACAAGAGGAACAACCATCCAAGAAACACCTAGAGGGAATTGTTCATAGACTTGCTGAAGGCGTAGAGAAGTTATGAAGAAGCTTGGAGGAAACTTTTAATTCAAAAAAGGCACCTTAATTTTTTATTTTTTAGGTGCCATTTTTTATTATTTTGGTAGAATATATTAATGCAATTTAAAATTTTCAAAAATAAAAATTTAATTCAAGGAGTTTCTAATGCTTCTTTTGGTTCAATAAATGAAAAAAGATCAGTGAAATTTTTGAAATCGCTTGGCTATAAAAATATTAGTCCTAAGAATTTAGTTTGGGCAGAGCAAGTTTTTAGTTCAAGAGTTCATGTTTGCCTACCAAAAGATTCAGGAAAAATTATAAAAGAGGTGGATGGTTTAATTTCTAATGTTCCAGACCAGATTTTAGGAATCATTTCTGCTGATTGTGTTCCGGTTTTATTATATGATCCAAAGCAAAAAGTAGTAGCTGCTCTTCACGGTGGAAGAAAATGTTTAACAAAAGGGATTATTAAAAATGCCATTGAGGAAATGGTATTAAATTTTAATTCTAAGCCAAAAGATATTTTAGTTGGTATTGGGCCTCACATTAGAGCTTGCCATTATTGGCTAAAAGAAAAAACTTATCAAAATCTTAAAGATACTAAATTCGAAAAATATTTTATAAAGAGAAAAAATAAAGTTTACTTTGATTTAACTAAATTAGCTTTTGATGAATTCTTGAAATCGGGAATTAAAAAGAAAAATATTGAAGATTGTAAAATTTGTACCTTTTGTTTCTATAAAAAATATTTCTCAGCCAGGAAAGAAGAAGAATTCCCAGGAATTTATAAAGAAAAAAATTCAAGATTTGCTAGTTTTATTGGAATTGAGAAAAAGACAAAAACTGCCATTGACAGAATTTGATAAGGTGATATTATAAAAATAGAGGGAGAATT
>JASEJS010000039.1 GCA_030016765.1 Patescibacteria group bacterium | reverse complement strand
TGAAATAAAAACAAAAAAGGAAATGCCAATTGGCTTTCCATAAAATAAATAATCAACTAGTATTCCTAAAATTATGGCAAAAGAAATGAGAAAATAGTTTATTTTTTCCATTTTCATGAGCCAGTGGTCGGATTTGCACCGACAACCTGATGCTTACAAAGCAACTGCTCTCCTGTTGAGCTACACTGGCCTAAATTATTTCCTTTTACCTTTTAAATTTATTGATTTCTTAATCTTTTGCCAATAGTTATCATTTTCTTCAAATTTCTTCTTTTGAGATTTCTCCCTCAATTTTTGAAGCCAATTAGCTATTTTGTTATCAGTTTTCAGAGATAAAATTCTAATTTTAGAGAGAATTTTTTGTAAAAGTATCTCATAGGAAAAAGATTTAAGAGGGATAATTTCCTTTATTTTATTTTTTATTCTTAAAAATAAATTCTCTTCTCTTTTGAAAGAAACTTCCGGTAATTTAGCCAAAACTGGGATTTTCCGATACAAAATTATTCCCATTCCAATAAAACTTCCAATCAAGATAATTTGAGCAATTGTTTCTCCCATATTTTCTCAAATTTCAAATCTTACAAACCTCTTTATAATAATATTTTCTCCAAACTTGGCAATATATTCATCAATTAACTCTTTTATAGTTTTTGTTTGATCTCTAATATAGGGCTGAGATAAAAGGGAAATTTCCTCTTTATATTTTTTTAGTTTCCCCTCCACAATTTGATCAATTATTTTTTGAGGTTTACCAGAATCAGAAAGTTGTTCTCTAAAAATTTTTCTTTCGCCAGCTAAGAATCTTTCTGAAATATCTTCCTCTTTTAAAAATAAAGGATTCATGGCTGCAATTTGAAGACATAACTCATGAGCTAATTTTTTGAATTCTTCAGTTCTAGCCACAAAATCTGTTTCACATCTAATGTCCAATAACACTCCGATTTTCTTATTGGAATGGATGTAACATTCGATTATTCCTGGTTTTTTTTCTTTTTCTTCCATATTATTTTTAACTTTTAACTTTTAACTTTTGATTTTTGATTACTTCTTTTACTTTTTCAAGAATATATTTTACTGATGAAATGGCATCATCATTAGCTGGTATGGGATAATCAGCTAAAGTTGGATCAACATTAGTGTCTGAAATCCCAATTACCTTTATTCCTTTCTGCCTAGCTTCCTTTACTGCCAAATGGTCCTTTTTCATATCTGAGACAAAAATAGCATCTGGTAATTTTTCTAAGTCTTTAATGCCTCCAAATTTTATTTCTAAATCTCTTAATTCTTTGTCAATTTTAGCCCTTTCCTTTTTAGTGTATTTTTCTAATTCTCCTTCTTTCTTTTTCTTTTCCAAGTCCTTAAAATACTCAATTCTCTTTTTAATAGTTTCGAAATTGGTAAAAGTTCCTCCCAGCCATCTTTCATTAACATAGGGAAGGCCACATTCTGCTGCAATTTCTTTTATCAAATCTTTGACCTGAATTTTTGTTCCTACTAAGAGCAAAATTTTATTTTCAGCAATAAGCTCTTGAATAAACTTTAAGGCCTCTTCCAATTTCTCTTTAGTCTTTTCCAAATCAATAATATGAATGGTATTCCTTACTCCGTATAAATAAGGCTCCATTTTTGGATTAACTCTTGAGGTCCGATGGCCAAAGTGTAGGCCAGCTCTTGCCATCTCTTCAACATCAATTTTAAAATCAATTTCCTTTTTTATTTTCTTTTCTTCTTTATTTTCAGCCATGAAATCAGTTATCAATATAACATTATTAAATTATAAAATCAAGAGATAAAAATGGTACAAAAACACTTATAAAACAAGATTTAAATTTAAATTCATTTTAAAAACTTAATTTACAAATTCCCAATAAGTTGAATTTTACGACAGGTGTCGCAAAATTCAACTATTTATGAAATTATTTTTAATAGTTTAAAGATTGAAAAATTTTCGTAAAAATTTATCATTTCCTATTTTTCCGGTTATTAAAATCAATTCTTTCTCGCTCAAGCCGAAGAAATTTCGCAAAAGATCAATTTGTTTTTTACATTCATAAGGATATATCCAAACGCTTTGTTGGAGCCGGAAAAATCCCAATTCTTTTAATTTTCCTCTTAAGGCATCTCTTTTAATCCGAGTAATATTTGGAATGTCAAAGATAACTATTCTATATTCCTTATCCCACTTTTTTGGTTTTTTTATTTTTAAATCATCAATCAAATACTTCCCTGCTTTCTTTCTTCCCTGATCAGTTAAAGCAATATAAATTTGGTGATCCCTTTTCTGGATATCTAAATATCCTCTATTTTTTAAATAATAAAAAGCATTTTTGAATCGGGAATCTTTTTTCTTAGGGAGTTTCTTTTTTCCTAAAGCTTTCCACAAATTTCTTGAAAGGTAAAAAGCAAAATACGGTGATGAAGCAGCAACATAAATCGCTCCGGCGATTAAAAGTCCTCTAAGTATTTTCTTTGCCACTGAATCTCCTTCCATTAGTTGAATTTTACGACACCTGTAGAAAAAGTCAACTCAATGTACCCTTCATGTACAAAACCTTGACAGATGTTTGATAAGAATTAAAATAAGTAAGAAAAATAATTTCAGTAATAAGATTATGAAAAAGAATATTCATCCAAAATATTATCCCGAAGCTCAGGTGAAATGTGCCTGTGGTAATACTTTTACTGTTGGTTCAACTAAAGAATTTATGGAAATTGAGATTTGTTCAAAATGTCATCCCTTTTATACTGGTAAACAGAAAATTGTTGATACCTTGGGCAGAGTGGAAAAATTTAGAAAGAGGTTAGCAAAGAGAGAAGAATTGAAAAAGAAACAAAAAAAGTAATATGGCAAATGAAGAAAAATCAGTAATTATTGAAATTAGGGCAGGAACTGGAGGAGAAGAAGCAGCTTTATTTGCTTCTGACCTTTTTAGGATGTATTCAAAATATGCTGCTTCTCAAGGTTGGAAACAAAGAGTGTTAGATTCTCGACCTACTGAATTGGGTGGTTTTAAAGAAATTATTTTTGAGTTAAGAAATGGTGATGTGTTTTCAAAAATGAAATATGAAGGAGGAGTCCATAGGGTTCAGAGGATTCCCAAAACCGAAAAATCAGGTAGAATTCACACCTCAACTGCTTCAGTAGCTGTTTTGCCAAAACCAAGGAAAACTGAAATTAAAATAAGGCCGGAGGATTTAAGAATTGAGACTTTTAGGGCTACCGGACCTGGAGGGAGATACAGAGATCATCGAGAGACAGCAGTCAGAATTACTCATTTACCAACTGGTTTGGTGGTCACTTCTCAGGCAGAGAGAAATCAGCTCCAAAATAAAGAAAATGCCCTCAGTATTTTAGAAGCAAAACTTTTGGAAAAGAAAGAGATTGAGGAATTGGAAAGAATTGGGGAGGAAAGAAAAGCCCAGATAAAAAAAGCAGAAAGGGCAGAGAAAATTAGAACCTATAATTTTCCCCAAGACCGAGTGACTGATCACCGAATTAAAAAGAGCTTCTATGGTATCCAAACCATTATCGCTGGAAAATTAGATCCAATAATAAAATCATTACAAAAATTGAGCTAATGAGTTTATTCTAAATCCATTGCTTTTTGACACTCTAAAGACATTGAGCCAGTATCAATGTAATCTTGATGGCATTTAGCAAACCAAAGCACCGAATCGGCATAACCTAAATAATCTGCTCCCAAATAACAAACTGCAGCCGATCTCTCATTAGAGAGGGCACCACAATCTCTTAAAAGTAAAGCGGCAGCCAAAGAGGCATCTCGGAAATCCCAGGGATCGGCAACCTCACCGGTCAGGTTTTTAATTTCATCTTTATATAAATTCCAGGTAGAAGAAATAAATTGAGCTGGTCCCATTGCTCCTCCCCAACCAAAAGGAGAATAATTTTTATAAGCACAGGTGATGTTTCCTTCAGAATCGACTTTAGCTTGACAATAAGGTCCCTTATAATATTTAGAACAAATGGGGATCCAACAGGAAATAGGGATTCTATCTGATTTAAGATTTAGATTTTTAGATTGGTTTAAATTTTCAATAATTTCTAAAAAAATGGGTATATCTCGATTAGGTCTCATTACCCTTGGCCACTTCTTCCCATCTAAAGCAATAACTCCCATTCCAGTCTCAAAATCTTTTAAAAAACATTGACCGATATTTCTACCAATTAATGATTCCTGAGTTAAAATTCCCAAAAGGAAAGCAGCCCGAACCCCAGTTTGTTCTGAAACAAACTTGGCAATTTTCACTGCTTTTCCATATTCAGGAATTTCTCTTACTCCTATCAATAATTTCCAAAGTTTTTCACTAATCTTAGCTACTTTCTCTTCTGCTTCTTTTTTTTGCTTGAGATATTGCTGATATTCGGCTTCAGTCATTCTCAAAAAATGCTCTTGCTCTTTTTTCATTTGGGCACTTTCTTTTTTCTGTAGGCTTTGAATGGCAACCATCTTTTCCAAACTTCTTTTCTCTTCTTCTAAAGATTGCTTTTGATTTTCTAAATGAGTTTTCAAATTTTTAATTTCTTGAAGGAGTTCTTGATTTTTAGAATTCAGAGCTTCTAAAGCCATTAAATTGTTAAAGAAATCAGAAAGTTTTTCTTCAGAAAGTAAGATCTCAATTAGAGATTTTTGACCTTCTTCATAAATTAGCTGCAAAATATTAACCAATTGTTCTTTTAATTTCTCGATTTTAAAAGAAGTTTTTCCAATTGAAGCTTCAGTATCTTGGGCTTGAATTCCGAGATCTCTAATTATTAAATTTGACTGATAAATTTGATAATTTAAATTTTCGATTTTTTTACTCAAGATATAAATTTTGTTCTGTAAGGTTTTTTTCTCTTTTTCAGTCTTAGTAATGTCTTTCTCTATCTCTTTACTTTTTTCTTGATAATAGCTCTGGCATTTTTTTAATAAAGCCTCATATTCTTGATCTGAAAAATTTTCTGGTCTTTCTTCAATCCTTTCCCATTGACAAATCTCCTCAAGATTTTCTTCGTTTTCTTCAGCTAAACTCATAAAATTAGACAAAACCAAAATCAAAATCAGAATAATAAAAAGAAATTTATGGAAATTTGCTTCGCGAAATTTATAGAAATTCATTGTTTCAATTGCTATTAATTTCTACTAATTTCAATAAATTTCTATTTAATTTCTTTCTCTTCTTTCTTTTTCTCTACCTCCTTCACTTCTTCCACTTTTTCTTCAATTGGCTTTGCCAACTCCTCCTCTACTCGTTCAGGAGGAGAAACCGAGGCTACAATTTCTTCAGGATTTCTTAAAATCTTTATTCCCTCAGGTAATTTTAAATCTTTAATTAAAATATTATCTTCAAAGGTCTTCAAACTTTCTATTCTCACTTTTATTTCTTTAGGCAGTTTTTGGGGAAGAGCCTTAACTTCTATTTCAGAAATATTTTTCAATAAAGTTCCTCCTAAATCTTTGACTGCCGGAGCCTCCCCCTCAAAAATTAAGGGCACAGTTGCTTCCACTTCTTCCTCCAAGGAAGGCTGATAAAAATCAACATGAATTGGTTTTTCAGTTAAGGAATCTTTAGTCACTTCGTGAATCAAGACTGGAATCTTTTTATCTTTTATTTCAAGAGAAATCAAAGAACTCTCTCCTGCCTCCTGGTAGATTTTTTCAAATTGTTTTGAATCAACCTCCACCGAAAGAGCCTCTTTAATTTTGGGACCATATAATACTCCAGGCAGAATCCCTTTTTTTCTGAGATTCTTTACTTTTTTGCCTTTAATTTTACGAATTTTTGCTTGAAGAGAAAGCATTTATTTTTTTCTAATTTTGAATCTTTTTTCCAAAGCCTTTAAGGTCTCCATTACCCCAGTATATTCTAACTCTGACATTGGCAACATTGCTGGTCCGGAAAATCCTTGCCTCCTGATTTCTTCTGCCTTTTGGGAGACTTTATTTCTGACATAATCCCAAAATGGCTGGTCAAAGCAATCAGCTGGCTCAGTCAATTTACCCTGCTTCATTGAAAAGGCTAAACAAGAAACAACTGGCGGACCATCAAAAAATGAAATGGAAGAATTTTTCTTAACCGGCATCAAGGGACCATTGTGGCTTCCTCTCATAAAACCAGAAACGAAATGACCAATCGCATAAGGAGAAAGAACTTCACCGGTGGCTGGAAAATCTTTCTGGGTTCTCACCAGCATTACCGGGTCATCTTTGCCAACATATTTTCCAGCAATATTATGAAGCCGGGTGGTTGAAGCGGCAACCGATTGCTCGCCCGTAGCTCGAGACCAAATTGATTCGACCACAAAACGACCAGTATCTCTAAGTAAAGCGGCGATATCATAAGTTTCTTCCGGGGTTACTAATTCAATCACTTTATCTGCTTTGGTGTAATTGACATCCATAATCACCCATTTGAATCCCTTTTTCATTCTCGGAGCCAAAATCAAGCCGGCACAATGCATTGGGTCAGCAAAGGTTAGATAAAGAGGAAGATTGTAGGCACCGGGTTCAGTTTTATCAG
>JASEJS010000038.1 GCA_030016765.1 Patescibacteria group bacterium | reverse complement strand
ACTTCTCCAATTCCCAAAACTTTATTAGTTATCGAAAAAGCATTTAAAGATAAAGCCGAAATTGGGCCAGAAGGAGCTCTCTCTAAAATTGTTGAGATGTCTTTGCCCAAATTTTTCCAATATAAATCTAAGCGAGTACGCTCATCAATAATATCTTCAAAATATTGGCTAAATTCTTTTTTATAATCTTGACTGACAATCCAATCAATAAAATCAATTTCCTGAAAAACTAACAAAGAATAAGCTCCGTAGGTTAGACCAGGTAAATTTTCAGGGTCAATTTCTTTACTAAGAAGCTCAATTAATTCTTTGTCTCCGAGTTGAGAAAGTTCAGGGATTGTTGGAATATTCAATTTTGATTTGATCATTTCTAACTCAAATTTATTAAGTTCAAATTTAGATAAAGAAACATTAGCCAAAAATAAAATAGCAATTACTATTAAAGCAATTGCTATTAATTTATTTTTTCGAGAAATAAAATTAATTTTCTTTTTAGAAAATTCCCTCATTTCAAAATTACCATTTTCCATTTAGAATAATTTCTTGAATAAATTCATCCTTTATAAGGCTAATTCTATAGATTTTTGAATTTGATTTAAAGAAAAAGAATTTAAGATCTGCCAAATGTTTTTTATCTTGAACCTTGATTACTTCAAAATTAGATATTCTCTCATTTAATATTTCTCGTGTAGAAGAAGGTACATAAATTTGACACCAATTTTCTACAAAAGAATTTAGATTAACATTGTTGTCTTTAAGTTTTGAAGTAGAAATTGCTAATAATCCTCCCGCACCTTTTAATCCGAGTTCTCCTTCACGGGTAATTAATTTATTTTCTTTCCACTCGTTATATTCTGCCTCTTGAATTTTTCCAAATTCTTCCCACTCCTTTGGCACCTTAAACTCATAGCCATCTATTTTATTCACCACTCTATATTCATCTCCAAATAAACTTTTTGCCACTCTCACCCCTTCAGGCAGATTTTTATTTAATTCCCTTATTTCTTTTTGATCCTGCCAATAAAAAATCCCTCCAATAACAAAAAATAAAATAACAATTAGGGGAATAACAATTTTTTTGCTCATATTTTTCTATTTTATAAATTCTTAAAATAAAAAACAACACGCGCTCATTTCCCCGAAAATTATTCGAAACCCGACGTCGAGTAACACTGCTATTATTCGAGAAAAAAGGGCTGGAAATTAGCTAATTTCTGTTTTAAAAATGCCTCAACAAATTTTAAATAATCTTTTTTATCTCCACCCAAAGAATATCTCCATAAAATTTCTTTCGGTGCTAAAATTTTAGCGTTTCTCTTACCTATTCTATCAGGAAAACTGGAAAATTGATAATTTTCCAAAAAATCAAATGCTTCTTTCCAATCCCTCAACCCTTCTTTTCGCCAACCTGGTTGAAAAACATCTAAGGGATTAATGATGCTGACATAACGACTAACAGCATCCGATTGAAATTGAGTTTTTACCGCAATAGCTTTATATCGACTGCCAAACAAGGCATCTCTTCGTTTGTGTTTCAAGTTAAAGAATTTGGCAAATCCGCCATTTAATTTTTTAATCAGGAATGGGACTCCGTTTTCAATATTAGGCAATAAATAAAGATGATAATGGTCAATGACAAAAGCGAAATCTAAGAGATAAACTAAAGGTGGATGTTGTTTTATTATAAACTTTGGAGGAATTTCTTCTCCATTTAATAAAGATTGAGCAGCTTTTATTATATCTCGAGTTTCCAAATTAAACCCGCGGGTACCTAAATTGGCGCAATGGAATTGATAAATAGCTCGATAACAATCAGATTCTTCTTTTAGAATCTTTATTCCCTCCACTGCTCGGGAAAGCACATGAAATGGTTGATTTTTCTCAAAAAATATTCTTCGATAAGGCATTTTTAATTACTCGACAAATTACTCAACGTCGGGTTTCGAGTATTCGGGTTTCGAGTATTTAAGATTGGATAGGACATCGATGTCCTATCCTACCTATGTCCTATCTTATCCTAGCCAATTAAGTTAATTTTCAATAATTGAGCGAAGGAACGAGCTGAGAATACTGAACCAAATTCTCCAACTGCTGAGGAGTAAGTTCTTCTGACTTCTCAATCCCTTCTTTTATCAAATCCTCAGAAAACTCAAGTTCTTCTCCCAATCTTAGCCATCCTCCGCCTTTTTTCTTAGCCAAGTAATCTTCAATATAAATTTTATGCTCAGGAGTGACCTCGAAATCTTGGGGATTTTCCTGAAGATACTTTTTCAAGGCTCTTCTGGCTAAATGGGTAATTCCTTCTCCCCATTCTGCCTTTTCAACATATTTTTTTTCTTTAGGAATCTCAATTTCTGGAACTGGGAATTCTTCTTCCTTTGGCTTTTCCTTTTCAACAAATTTAAAAACTCCAGCTGGCAATCTCTGGAGAATTTCTGGATAAATTGGATAACCTTTCAGTCCTACCATAGCCAAATATCCACAAACTCCTAATCCAATAATAATAACTAAAATCAAAGGCCAATTTAAAATTATATTCAGGCCACTTATTCTTAGCTCTTTAAATCTTAACCCTCTTAAAAACCCCACCATATTATTGTATTCTTTAATTTTTTATAAAAATTGTCAAGAAAGAGGATTTAAAAAATTCCCCGATTAACGTTTTAATATTGCTATAGCAAGATTAAAACGTTATTAGAAGGGAAAATTAAAATCCGAGAAATTTTTTAATTTTGTCAATGGGAATGGTAATCACTTCGCCTTCTGAATCAATATTGTTTAAGCCTAAAACTTCACCTTCGATATTAAATAAAGGACTTCCAGAAAGATAATATTTTTCAAAAATATTGGTTTTGATAAAATCTTCATTAAAACTTTTGACAATTCCCTCGTTAACTATTTTTTGAGGTTTAGCTTTTTCAAAAACTATCCCCACCAAAAATACTCTCTCCCCCAATTTTATTTTTTCAAAATCAGCAAAACCAATAGTGGGCAAATTTTTTTCTTCAAGCTTTATCAAAGCTAAATTGTTTTTCAAATCTCTTTTTAAAATTTGATAAGAAGCTATCTTATCATTTAAATAAAAACTAAAATCTGAACCCTGGGGAACTAATTCGGCTAAGGTTACTACTAAGCCATCAGAAGTAACAATGAGACCTGAACCTTCTAAAATTTTCCCAGCTTTGGTTTTAGTTTTCATCCCCACCACTGCTTTTTCCACTTTTTCAACAGCCGATTCTAAGGTAGTGTTTTCCTGAATGATAATTTCCTTTCTTTCGGTAACACAAACTGGGGTCTTTTCCAATCCATATTGATAAAAAAGAGGCCTTTCTACAAAATAAGGCCAGAGAATTTGATCAGCAAAAATTCCTCCTCCTATTCCTAAAATAAAAATGCCCAAAATCTTAAAAACATTCTTTACCATAGAGTTCCCTTAGCCATGACATAAAAAGGGTTTATCTTTGCAATTAAACAGCAACTTTTTCTCTTTGGGATTTAGCTTTAATAAAGTCTTTTGGAGTGAGGAATTTAATTTTATCTTCTTCAAAATCAACCACTACCTTTTCTCCCTCTCTTACTTCTCCAGAAACAATTTTTAAAGAAAGGGGATCTAAAACCTCTCTCTGAATTACCCTCTTTAGGGGTCTGGCTCCTAAATTTGGATCAAAACCTTTTTCAGCCAAGACTTGCTTTGCCTTTTCAGAAACCTCAATCTTAATTTCTTTCTTGTTTAGACGATTGGCCACTTTTTGAAGTTCGAGGTCAACTATCTTTCTAATTTCTGGTTTTCCAAGGTAATTAAAGATGATGATTTCATCAATTCTATTCAAAAATTCTGGTCGAAATTCCTCTTTTAAGGCTTCCATTATTTTTTCTTTTAGAGATTCTCTTTGAGAAACCTCCTCTTTTTTAGTTAAAAATCCTAAAGAACCAAGTTTAGCAATATGTTCAGAACCAATGTTTGAGGTCATAATTAAAATAGAATTTTTGAAAGAAGCTGTCCTTCCTTTGGCATCAGTTAATCTTCCATCTTCTAAAATCTGAAGTAAAATGTTGAAAACTTCAGGATGGGCCTTTTCTATTTCATCTAGCAAAATTACAGAATAAGGTCTTTTCCTAATCTTCTCAGTTAATTGGCCTCCTTCTTCATAACCAACATAACCTGGAGGGGAACCTATCATTTTTGAAACAGTATGTTTTTCCATATATTCAGACATGTCTAATCTGACCAAAGCATTTTCATCATTGAATAGAAATTCAGCTAAGGCTTTGGCGGTTTCAGTTTTTCCACAACCAGTTGGCCCTAAAAATAGAAAAGAGCCCATGGGCCGATTTTCTTCAGAGATTCCAGCTCGGGACCTCCGAATGGCATTGGAAATGGCTGAAATCGCCTCCCTTTGGCCAATCACTCTTTTTTGGAGAATTTCTTCCATTCTTTCCAATTTCTTGACCTCTTCCTCTAAAAGCCTGGTTACTGGAATTCCAGTCCATCTGGAAACCACTCTGGCCACATCTTCTTTGGAAACTTCCTCTTTTAAAATTGGTTGACTCTTTTGAAATCTGGCCAATTTCCTTTCAGCAGCTTTTAATTCTCTTAAAAGATTGGGTAATCTTCCATATTTGAGTTCAGCCACTTTTTGGAGGTTAGCCACTGATTGTTCTCGCTCCATTTCAAATCTGACATTCTCTATTTCTTTTTTTAAATTTTTAATCTTATTAATAGTTTCCCTTTCCGATTGCCATTTGGCTTCAATTTCTTTTGCTCGCTCAGTTAAATCGGCTAATTGCCGAGAAATTGCCTTCTTTTTCTTTTGAGATTTCTCTCCTTTTTTTTCAATTTCTAATTTTCGGATCTCTCGTTTTAAATTCTCCAATTCGGCTGGTTCTGATTCAATCTCCAATCTCAGGGAACTCATTGCCTCATCCATCAAATCTACAGCTTTGTCTGGCAAAAATCTATCAGTGATATAACGACTGGCTAATTCAGCAGCTGCTTCCAAAGCTGAATCTTTGATCTTTACTCCGTGATGCAATTCATATTTCTCTTTAATTCCCCTCAAAATGGAAATGGTGTCTTCAATTGAAGGTTCGGAAATATAGATCGGTTGAAACCTCCTTTCGAGAGCCGGATCCCTTTCAATATATTTTTGATATTCTTTTAGAGTGGTAGCTCCAATCGCCCTCAACTCTCCTCTGGCCAAAGCTGGCTTTAATAAATTAGAGGCATCAATCGCTCCTTCAGCTGCTCCAGCTCCAACTAAGGTGTGAAGTTCATCGATAAATAAAATATAATGACCTCCGGCTCGATTGATTTCCTTAAGAAAGGCTTTAATTCTATCTTCAAATTCTCCTCGATATTTGGTTCCAGCTACCAAAGCCCCTAAATCCAGACCAATAATTTCTCTTTCCTTGAGGGACTCAGGAACCTGGCC
Source organism: Patescibacteria group bacterium (assembly GCA_030016765.1). Taxonomy (GTDB): domain Bacteria; phylum Patescibacteriota; class Minisyncoccia; order Minisyncoccales; family JASEJS01; genus JASEJS01. Next base: position 1,612 of record JASEJS010000038.1, on the reverse strand, counting down.
AGAGACAATTCTTTGAGCCAGACCTTCCACTACTGCTGTCTTTCCTACCCCAGCTTCTCCAATCAAAACTGGATTGTTTTTTGTTCTCCGAGAAAGAACCTGCATTAGTCTTTTAATTTCCTCTTCCCGGCCAATAACTGGATCTAATTTTCCAGCTCTGGCCAACTGAGTTAAATTCCGGGCATATTTCTCTATCACCTGATATTTTGATTCTGGTTCAGGGTCGGTAATTCTCTGGCCCCCTCGAATTTGAGCTAATTGTTTTAAAGCTGTTTCATAGTCCAATTTGCCAAATTCCAAGGTTGTTGCTCCTCCCCCTGGTTGAAAGAAAGTAGCTTTATCTAAAATCTCTTTAGCTTTAGTTTCAGAATTAAGTAGAGCTAAGAACAAATGTTCTACTGAAATGAATTCATCTCCCATTTTGATTGATTCCTGGCGAGCCATTTCCAAAACCCTGGCCATATCTTGAGTTAAATAAAACTGACCAAAGCTCTGGGGAGTAGCAACCACTGGAATTCTTTCCAAAGCCAATTTTGTCTTCCTTTTTAAATTCTCAATATCTACCCCAATCCTCTGAAGCAAATTTAAAACTATGCTTCCCTCTTGAGAAAGCAGAGAATACAAAAGATGCAAGGCATCAATTTGCTGCTGATTTCTTTCTCTGGCTAAATCCTGAGCAAATAAGATTGCCTCTTGAGCTTTGTGAGTAAAATTTTGAACTCCCCCATTCATATTTAAACTTTAATAAATTCCTTCAAAGGAATGAATTTTTTAGCCTTAGCAAACTCACCCAGTCTTATTTTCATTATTTCAATATTTACAATTTCTCCATTTTCATCGTAATCTATCACAACATTATCTTTAATCTCGGAATCAACACTTCTTTTTCTACTCAGTCTGATTGATAAAATATTCAATTTTTTATCATATTTAATTTGTGGTCTCATGATATTATTTAAAAATATTTACTAATTTTAGAGGTATCAATTATTGTAATAACATTTATTAAATTTGGTTTTTCTTCAAGAATGATTAGAACTGTTGGACCCCTTTCTTTAAAAGAAAGGTGTCCAACCTCCAAAGAACACTAAGGTATCGCTCGCAAAAGCGAGCACGAGCCATTTATGGCGAGTCGCTTTTGCTCGCGATAGATTCCGATACAAGAAGCAAATGTTCTTTTCGTAATTTTTCATTGAAATAAATTTTTTTTATAAGAAATCGAGAAGGATCTACTAAAGATTTCTCAATTTTATCTGGAAATTTAATTGCCTTTTTAATTAGCTTTCGAGAGATTTCCCTTTCTTTCATTCGGCCTAAAGCATGGGAGGAAATATAACTTTCTTCAGAGCCATCAATCTCTTTCTATCATAAAATTCTTAAAAAAGCAAGTCAACCCCATTCAAATTTCAGAGAAGCCTTCTATTACTCTTTCAAAATCAGCAAGTCTTTTTAAACATTTTGGACAGATAATCTCCAAAAAATGTAGTCTAAATAAAAAGAGAGGCAAAAATTGAAAGCCTCTCAATTGGGGATATTTTTTTATTTTTCGGTCTGGCTTTCAGAAAATCTCTGCCCTGTTCTTTGATTATTTAGCGGCGAAAATTCTCTCTCG
>JASEJS010000037.1:1373-7229 GCA_030016765.1 Patescibacteria group bacterium | reverse complement strand
CTCATATGAATTTTATCTTCAACCATATGGATTAATTTCATCATGTAAATATAACCTACGGTAATCTTTTCTGAAAAGGGCAGGCCAGTTCGTCCATCATATAAAGTGACCTTTCCATCTTCAGGAAGACCAGCTGCTTTTAACTCTTGTTTAATATCTTTTTCATTGGCTCCAGCTAAAGCTGGAGAAACAGCAATATATCCTAATTTTTTAGCTGCCAAAGCTAAATGGGTCTCTAAAATCTGACCAATATTCATCCTTGAAACCACACTGATTGGATTTAGAATAATATCTATTGGTGTACCGTCTTCAATAAATGGCATTTCTTCTTCTGGTAAGACCTTAGAAATTACCCCTTTATTTCCATGGCGACCAGATAATTTATCTCCGGCAGTAATTTTTCGGATTTGAGCTACTTCAACTTCAATTCTTTTAATCACCCCAGGTTCTAATCTATGACCAGCTGCTCTTTCGAAAACTTTTACTCCAATCACCTTTCCTTGCTTTCCATGTTCCATTAAAAGTGAAGTATCTTTAACTTCCTTAGCCTTTTCACCAAAAATTGCTCTCAATAATCTTTCTTCAGCAGTTAAATCTGCTTCTCCTTTTGGTGAGATTTTTCCAACCAAAATATCATTTGGCCCCACTTCTGCTCCAATCCTGACAATCCCCTCTTCATCCAAGTTTCTCAGCTTCTCCTCTGAAACATTGGGGATATCAGGGGTGGTAATTTCTGGCCCCAATTTTGTCTCCCTAACATCACAACTAAAATTCTCAATATGAATTGAAGTATAAATATCATCTTTAACCAATCTTTCTGAAATCAAAATTGCATCTTCAAAAGTCCCTCCTCTCCAGGGCATAAAAGCCACTAAAACATTTTGACCCAAAGCCAATCTCCCTTGAGAAATTCCTCCTCCTTCAGCCAAAATAGTTCCTTTTTTAACTGATTCTCCTTTTTTAACTACCGGTCTCTGATGAAAACAGGTATATTGATTAGTCCGGATAAAAGTTCTTAAATCATAATTTTTGATTTTTGATTTTTGATTTTTGATTTTAATTTTGATATGATTGGCATCAACTTCACTCACTACTCCATCAACATCAGATATTATTACTTGTCCTGAATCTCTGGCCACCTTTTCTTCCACTCCAGTACAAACTAAAGGAGGTTCGGGTTTAATTAAAGTTACGGCCTGTCTTTGCATGTTTGAACCCATTAAGGCTCGACTAGCATCATCATTCTGTAAAAAGGGAATAAGACTGGTAGCAACTGAAATAAATTGTTCTGAAGAGACATCCATAAAATCAATTTTATCTCTATCGGCTAGGCCTGGCTCACCTTTTATTCTCGCTTCAACTTTCTTAGGAATAATATTGCCTTTTTCATCAAGTGGTACCCCACCATGAGCAATATTATATTTTTCTTCTTCATAAGCATTTAAATATCGGATATTGGAGGTAACCCTACCATTTTTAACCTCAAAATAAGGGGTCTCTAAAAAGCCATAGGGATTAATTCTGGCAAAAGAGGCTAAGTGGCCAACCAATCCGATATTAGGTCCTTCAGGAGTTTGAATTGGACAAATTCTTCCATAATGAGAAGGTTGAACATCCCTCACTTCAAATCCAGCTCTTTCTCTGGTCAAACCTCCTGGCCCAGTGGCTGTTAATCTTCTTTTGTGCTCCAATTCAGCCAAAGGATTATCCTGATCCATAAATTGAGTTACTTGACTGGAAGTGAAAAATTCTTTGACAATAGCCATCAATGGCCGGGGATTAATTAATTGAACTGGAGTTAAAGTATAAATATCAAGAGTTGACATTCTATCTTTAATAATTCTCTCCATTCTCATCAATCCCACCCTCAACCTATTTTGTAAAAGCTCGGCCATTGTTCTCACCCTTCTATTACCCAAATGGTCAATCTGATCTGGTTTTCCCTCAGGATCATTGTTCGATCTAATAATCTCTCGGATAACCGATATTACATCTTCCAATCTCAAAACCCTATCCGATACAGTAATTTCCTCTTCGCCTGGATTTCTAAGCCGAGCTTTTTCCTTTAAGAGGATTTTTGATTTTTGATTTTTGATTTTTGATTTTAATTCAAGTAATCTCTGCCCCATCCTCCATCTCCCCACTTTCGACAAATCATATCTCTCAAAATTGAAAAACATATTCTCAATCAATTCTCGGGCAGTGTCAGGAGTAGCCATATCTCCTGGTCTTAGTCTTTGATAAATTTCAATGAGAGCTTCTGCCTGATTATGAGTTGAGTCCCTCTTTAAAGTTTCTTCAATATACTTAATTTCTCCAATATCAACTTCTCTGAATTGCTCTTTGATTTCTTCCTCTTTTAATCCAAAAGCTCTTAATAAGGTAGTAACAGCTACTTTTCTTTTTCGATCAATTTTCACTCCAATAAAGCCAGATGGTTCAGTTTCAAATTCTAACCAGGCTCCTCGATTAGGAATAATTTTTGCTCCAAAATAATTTTTACCAGCTATTTTTTGGGCAGTAAAAAATGCTCCCGGAGAGCGAATTAATTGAGAAATGGCTACCCTTTCTACTCCATTGACAATAAAAGTTCCCTTTTCGGTCATCAATGGGAAATCAGTTAAAAAGACCTCTTGTTCCTTTATCTCTTTGGTCTTAAGATTGACTAATTTTACCTTCACTCTCAGGGGGGCTTCATAGGAATCATCATTCTGTTTAGCTTCCAAATCAGTTTTGTATTTTGGCTCTCCAAGTTTGTAATTCAAAAACCAGAGCTCAAGCTCTTTTCCAGTATAATCCCTGATTGGCGATATTTCTTGGAATAACTCTTTTAAATCCCTCTCCCAAAACCGTTTCCAGCTCTCTTTCTGGAGAAAAAGCAAATAGGGTAAATCTAAATGGACCTTTGATTTTCCAAAATTTTTTATAGGGATTTTATTTATCATTTAAAAATAAAATTTCCTAATTCCTTTTTTAGGATTTTTATCCTTAAATTTTACCACAAATTTTAAATAGAGTCAATTATTTCCTTAATTCCTCAAGTTTTTGGATTACATCTAGATTATTAGGATTTAACTCCAAGACCTTCTCAAAAGCCGAAATGGCTTCTTCTTTCTGACCTTTCCTTTGATAAGCCACTCCTAAAGAATAAAAAGCATTGGAATGATTTGGCATCAAATCAATTACTCTTTTGAACTGAGAAATCGCCTCATCAATTTGGTTATTATTAAAATAAAGTCGACCCAATTGAAATAAAACTTCAGTATTAAATGGATAATCTTGGCTCATTCTTTCCATCTCTCTTATTGCCTCTTCTAATTTATTTTCCCTCTCAGCCAATAAAGCTATTTGAATTGAAGCATCAAGATAATCTGGTTTGAAAGTCTTGGCTTTTTCAAAAGCTTCTCTTGCTTTCTGAAGGTTACCAGAGGCTAAATATAGCTTTCCCAATTCAGTATGTAAAACTGGATTAGTCCTTTCAAGATTAATAGCCCTTTCAAAAGCTTTAATCCCCCACTCCAAGGCTCCACTAGCTACCAAGTGAATTTCCCGATAAATCATTCCTAATGTCTCCCAAGCCGACACCTGATTTGGGGCTAGCTCCGTTGCCCCTTTTACATAAGTTCCATTAGTTTTCCCTCCTTTGACATAAGTGATCGCCCGAGAAATATAAAGAGATAGGGTTTGTTGGTTTTGCTCTGCCAATGGCTTTGCCAGTTCTGACAAAGCCAGCTGTAGGTAAAGCCTAGCTAAGAGAGTCTTATATTGAGGCTGATGAGGGTTTAAATTGATTGTTTTTTCTAATAAATCAATTCTTTCTTCAACTGGCTTCTGGATTGAAGCTGCATATTTCACATCAGCTAAATAGAATTTTAGGGTAAAAAAGTAAATTCCTAAAATGGTAAATCCCAGAATTATCAAAAGAGTGAAAAAAACAAGGGATAACTCAGGGAAATCTTTAAAAGAGAAAATCTTTTCTTTACTTGGTCCTCCCTGTATTTCAGCAGTAGTGCTGGATTTTTGCCAGCTAACCACTGATAATCCAAGAATCAGCCAAAACATAAAAGCTAAAACAGTATTTTGATAATAGACAAACTGAGTAACAACCAAAGCAAGGAAAGTTATTAATAAGGGTAGCTGTTGAGCAATCAGAGTATTATCTCCTTTAAGTTTTTTATAACCAGTGGCTAGAAAATAGGAAATTAATAAAAAGAACCCAATTAAGACCAAATAAGAAATTAAACCAAGAAAGCCCATTGTTCCCAAAATCTCTGAAATATGATTTCCTGGCCTATCAAATCTAATCTGCCAAAGCCAGGTCTGATTAAGTTCTACTGGTTTAAATTTTGCAAAATCATAATGAAAAGTGCCAATTCCCGAACCTAAAAATCCAGCCTTGATATTCTCTGTTACCGCTCTGAAAGCAATTTTCCAACTTGCTCCCTGAAACAAGACCTGCTCCTGAGGTAAAGGAAATTGCAAAGTTCCAATCTGAATATTTTTTAAGGGATTTAAAGCAATAAACAAAAACGCAATTATTATTAAAAATATTGGCAGCAAAAGCCTATTGACATTTTCTCTAAAAATTCTTTTCCAGAGAGCAAAACCCATAAAAAAGATCAAAGTTACCAAAATTAAAATCCAGGCCCGGGCAAAGTCAATAATGATTAATAATCCCAGAGCAGCAAGCAACAATATCCAATGGAAAAAAGAGGTTAAACGGGAGGTTGTCTCATTAACTAAGATTTTACCAATTAAAAATATTGTTACTATCACTAAAAAAACAGCTAATCCTTCTAAACTTCCAGCTACTGGATTAAAGGTTCTTTGGAGCATCGCTCGAGGTAAACTAATTAGATTATTTAGTTTTCCCCAAACTCCAAAAATTGAGAAATAACTTATCAAAATAACAAAAAACACCGCCCAGATAAATACCTTCATTATCCCCTTCACGGTAATGTTTGGGATTTGGGATTTGGGATTTGGGATTTGTTTAGAATTTAGAACTTGGGATTTAGAATTTCCGAGAGTGACATTATTAGTAATCAAAAAATACAATATTCCCAAACTTAATAGTCCCATTAAACCATCTGAAAATCTTCCATAAAAGCCAAAAAGGCTGGAAATTTTGTCAACTGAAAAAAAAGCACTTAAAATTGCCAAAAATAAAAAAATCAAAACTGGAATATCCAAGGGGGTTTTCCGAAAACGAATCTCTTTATCAACCAAAACCATCTTGGCCAGCCAGAGAAAAAAGATAAAAGAAACTAAAAACAACAGCAGATATTGCTTGTTAAATTCAAAGGCTTCAAAAGTAAAAGGCAGCCAGAAAAGGGGCAAGAAAAAAACCAAAAAATAAATCGAAAATTTTATAAATTTATTAAAAATCCTCTCCATAACTTAAAGCAAGAACTTGTTCTCTCCCCTATTATTAGGTTATTATATTTTTTGTAAATGAAAAAGTCAACCATAATAACATTACTCCCATTAGACCAATTAGTCAAATTAGACCAATTATTTAAAATGAATTCCAAAACCAGCGTTGTAATCTACTAGGACTTGGTCAGGGGGTTCTGGCATAATCATAGGTAATAATCTCATCCATTAAGCCAGCGAAATAGTTAGAACCTACTTTTCCGAAATTAGTACTTGTGGCTGAAATGTCAGTGCTATTGACGATTTCAAGGTGATACCAACTAAAGGGCTCGAGGCTCGAAGCTGAAGGCTCGAGGCGACCGTTAATGTAGATTTTTTCATTGGTCCAGCCACTGCCTTGGAGAGTGACAACGCCATTTACTAATTCAATATAATTTGTTCCATCTAAATCTAAAACTTTTTGATTTAAATTGAAAGGTG
>JASEJS010000037.1:0-1273 GCA_030016765.1 Patescibacteria group bacterium | reverse complement strand
AAAGGTGGCTTCGCCATTTGAGGCAGAAGAAGCAGAGGCATTTCCATAATACATATAAATCTTTGATTGTTTGTTGGCAGAAAGACCTGGAACTTTGACCCAGATAGTGGAAGTGGCAGTAGTGGAAGCAGTTTCGATCCAGAAATTTAATAATTGATTGTCATTGGCATCAGTAAAATGGATATCATCAAAATCAGATTGGAGTTTGCCATCTGAAACTAAAGAAGAAGTCAAAGAAGCTGGCAATTCAATTTTTACCTAATAATCAGTCAAATCACTAGTTTGCCCCGAAATAACAATTGGCCTTTGATATTTCCAATCTGGCAAGAGCTGAGAACTAAATCCTTTTCCTTCTTTTCCAAACCAACTACTTAAACCCCGAGGATTATGCCACAGGCCAAAATTGAGGTTATGGAAGTAATAATGAATTTTCGCTTGGGCACCATTAATTAATAATTAGTGATTATTAATTATTGAGTCACCATTTTGGTCTGCCTTTCCATTTATTTGCCTGAGTTTTCACCACCTTAACTACTTTATTAATTTCAATTGGCAATTTATCAAATTTCTTTTTTAACTCTTTGAATAAACAATCACTAATTAATAATCTTTTGTGAGCTTTCTCGAGCCAGAACATTGATTCATACAAAGAACCACGGGCATAATACAAAAACATAATATATTCTCCGAAAAAATATCTGCCATAACCTTCGGTAATATTAGCTGCAATAGAATCTGTAGCCCTGACCCACTGCTCGCCAATTGTCTTTTTATTAAAATAATCCCATTTTGAAACTATCTCCCAAATTTTATCAGATAATTCATTAGCCAATTTATATAAAGAAAGTTCTTCCAGCGCTTCTTTTTTCTTTTTCTCTTCTTTTAATTCTTCTTCTAACCAAGAGGTTGCTGCTTTTCCAAAATCAATTGAGCCATCGGGTTTTCTGAATTTCTCTAAAAACTCATCTGGAATCGACATGAAAATTAATTACTAATCAATAATTAATAATTATTGATTAATTGATTAGTTGGGCAGGTGGAGGTGGCGGTTTCGCAGCCATTACTCATATCGCCATCGCAATCTAAATAACCATCAGCGCAAGCGCAATTTGGAGTGCAGGTTCCGCAACCCTCAGCCCCTAAACAAGGATTTTGGCAAGAGCCAACTAAATTCAAACTGGCATCACAAGAAGTATTGCCACAAATAGTAGCATCTGTTCCTACAGCTTGTTGTTCTTCAATTGGTTTTCCTTCTTCAGTGCCACAATTATTT
>JASEJS010000036.1 GCA_030016765.1 Patescibacteria group bacterium | reverse complement strand
GGACCACTGGGTCCACTAGGACCTGAACCCCCGGGAAGCCCCGGAGCCCCGGATGGACCAGAGGGACCACTAGGACCAGAAGGACCTTCATACTTCACCCACTCACTACCATTACAGATCCAGGGCCTGTTTCCTTTCTCGGTTCTCTCATCGTAATAAATCATTCCTTTATGCTCATTATTACAGGTAGCAGGAACATCAGTTTTGGGAACAAATTCAATGAACTCCACATTCTTTATCATTACTGCTCGGACAATACCGAAGCTAATCAAAACTAAGATAATGATTAATAAAGGATAAAAAAGTTTGTGGGACATATTTTTTAGCCAAAAAGTGAGGTTACCAATAGTTGAAACTAAATAGAAACCTCTATTTTTGGCTTTAAATTAATTTATTTAAAAGTTTTATTGACCAGTTACCCTTTCTTTGCAAAAATCAATTCTGGCCTGAGTCGAAAGTTGCTCACAAAGACTAGGGTCTTTAGCGTTCAATGCCTGAGTATAAATTAGATCGTCTTTACAAGTTATTCTGTCTTCTTCTTCCAACAAATTACAAATCTCAGGATCCCCTTTGGCTCTAGCTTTCACAATAATTCCATCCCTTTTACATTTTTTTCTATCTTTCTCTGTCTTAATCTTTTCACAAAGAGAGACATCTTGGGTTTGAATGACCTGATTCATAATTTCCTTTATTTCCTCCTTGGTCTGTTCAGTCTGAACTTCTGGGACAATTTTTTCAGAAACTGAGGGAATTTCAGGCACTGGCTTCTTGGGTCCGATTTGGGTTAATAAAATTAAACCGATTACTACAATCCCTATTATCCCTATCAAGGTATAAGAAGTTTTTTTACTCATGCTTTTTCTTATTTTAAATTATTTTTTAAATTATATAAATATTAATCGACCTGGTATAATTTTAACATAAAGTAGTTCTTTTTAGAAATGATAGATAAACCTCCCAGAATGAAAATTCCCAGGACTAAAAGGGGAAGTCGCCAAACTGGCGATTTATATAAAAAGAGGGCCTGATGAATTCCAGGTTCAACCTTAATTCCGATAAAACCAGGAGCTAACATTACTGGTGAAACTTTTTCATAATCTAAATAAACCTTCCAACCAGGATGAAAGTTAGATTTCAACATTAGATAGCAATCTCGATTAGCTTCAAATTGAACCCAATATTTATTTATCTCTACTTTTTCCTTCAAAATTTTCCCAGCCTCGGGTTGAACTTGAGCTAAATCTGAAAGAATTTTTTCATCAACTTCTTGAAAAGAAAAAACTGGTAAACCAAAAGTCTTTTTTGGTTCTTTGCTAATCTCCAAAATTGGATGTTGTTTTAATTCTGGAAGCGAACTGAAAAGCCATTTTGAATTTGGATAATAAAAATCCTTAGAATTTCCATAGAAAACAGCTGGAGTATCTACTAAATCAAAATAGCCAGTAGTGGGAGTCTCATAAAGAATATAATTTTCAAATTCTTTAACTTTGGAGTAATAGAAAGGGGCAGTCCAGGTTTTATGTAGTAAAACATAACGAACATTAAAAAGATTATACTGAATAGGTTTTGTATCGTCGAAATGTAACCTAACATCGTCTGAAAGGGGAAGAGCGTGGTAGGAATAGCCGAAGGAGTCTATTCCCCATTGAGGAAAGAGGGCATAAAAAGGAACGAAGCCGATTCGATAATAAGGATAATTGCCAAAAGTTGCTGAAAGTCCAGCATAGACCCTACCCGGAGCTAAACTCTTCAGGGTTTCTTTAATTTCTGAAAGTTCACTTTTTGATTGAGAAAATATTATTTGATTTTCAGTTTTCCAATCAGCATTTTTTTTAAAATATCGTGCCCTTTCAATATAAATCGGTAAAAGAAAGGTTAAAAAGATAATTAAAGCTAAAAAGGTAAATTTAGAAAAATGTTTTTGAATCAATTGCCATAATTGGGCCAAACCGGTACCTATTATTAAAATTGCTCCAAAATGAAAACCGCCAATAAAGCGGTGAAGATGCAGATATTGACTGAATGGTAAAATATTGAAAAGATTCCCGAAAGTTTTGCGACCAAAATACAAGATCAACCAAATAATAGTTAAAGAAATTAAAAAGCGGTATTTTTCTTCTTTAAAAAATAATCCTAAAATTAGGATAATTATTATCCCTGAGAAAAAGAAAATAGTTAGAGATGGAAAGCGGCCGTAGTCAAGCAAATTCCCAACTAATAGATCGCCTACCACACGAATATGGCCAAAAGAGTCATACTTAACCGGTTCTTCCCAGATGCTTCTATTAAGATATTCTTTGTCAAGGAAAATGGGGATAAAAAAATAAGATGTGATTAAAAAATTAAAGAAAAGAATAATAACTAATCTTTTAAAGCGGGAAATAATTTCTTCTTTTTTTGGTTTAAGGAAAACGAAAATTATAGAGGATAAAACAAGAATATAGCCATACATTAAATTGGAGAGCAAAACAATAACAGATAAAAAGACTGGCCAGAATAAAGAATTCTTTTTTAGAATAAATCTATAAGTCTCAGCGAGAGCCAGAGGTAAAAAAAACATTGCCCAGAGTTGGGTATATAATCCAAAGCCCCGCCAGAGATAGCTCCCGTAGTCTAACCCATAAAGGCCGTTAGTAGATAAAAGCGAGGAAATTAAAGCAGAAAGACCAGCTGCTAAGGAGTTAAAACCAAAACGAAGCATAGCTAAAAATATCGAGACGGGAAAGAGAACTAATAGAATATAACGAGAGAGATCAAGAAGATGGGTTAGAGGAAGACCAGTGAGCTGATTGAAAATTACAAGTATTAAATGGGGTAAATGCTGATAATAGTGAAAAAGAGGGTAACCTAAGGCAATTTGAGTTAACCAAAAATCAGTGGGGTCCAGGCCATTCTGAATGGCTAAGCTTGCTTCTCGAATAATAGTAAGATGCAAAACTTCGTCATTTAAGAAAGGAGTGAATACCTTTACCTCAGAAAAAAGAAAGATCGCATTAAATACTATGGCCAAAAGCAAAAGACCTATTCCAATTTTCATTTCTTTTTTTGAAAATTTAGTCAATAGATTACTTAAAAACGTATTATTCAATATGATAGACAAAGATAGAGTGACCAATGATTTCTACTGGTTGGTATTGACCAAGCCAACGGAATGAATCGCTTGACCAACCATATTTTGCCGCTGGTTTTGCCTGTCCCCATTGAAGTAAAGTTACTGGTACAGCAATCCAGCCTTTGGTTGGGGTATCGGGAGGTAAATATTCGTATTTCTCTTTGAGATAAAATTCATAACTCTTATTGTACCAAGAAAACTGATGTACTCCGGGATAACCACTATAGATTACAGAAAACCTATGAGGAATCTTTATCTTTTCGATCCCCGTTTTTTCAACCCATTGAGCCAATCGTTTAGCATCCTGCCCCCAATCGAGATTAGAATCAACTACATACTGATAACCTTGATCAGGGCCAATTAACTCATTAAAGTAAGCCAGAAAAGAAGGGTAGATTCGGGCCACTGAGATGACCTGCAAAGCAACCAAAGAAAGAAGAAAGAAAAATTTAAATTTATTTTTACCATTTCCTAGCCATTTAGCTATTCCTCCCCCTACTAGAAAAAACATAAAAGGGAAAATAGGTAAAAGATAACGGACCCCAATATTAGGTAGATAAAAAATCGTTACTAACCAATACAATAAAATCCAAACTAAAGCGGCTATCGTAAAAAAATTGTGGGCCATCCATATTCTAATTTTTTCACTCCATTTTTTTAAAGAGGCAATGGCTTTTATTTCTCCTAAAAAATACCCTAAACTTAATAAAATGAAGAGATGAAATGGAATTGGTTCTTTAATAATATAAACGATCGGGAAGTAAGAAGGCCATCCTTTGGTAGACCCTTCTCCATTAAAATAAGCAAAATGACCAGAAACAACATGAGAAAACTGCCATCCAGCCCCAAAAGCATACTGGGTAAAGGTACGGATAATTGGTATATAAGAAAGTTGGCTAAATAGAGGAGCTAGATTAGAAAATTTTGTCGAAGACAAAATTTTTTGGATATCCTCAGCCTGTTGTTTTGGGGGATAATTCCAGAGGTGGTATTGATAGACAATAAAAATAATTAATAAAGATACCCCTATCACCCCCATTAATTTCAACAAATACCAGCCGAGTTTTAAAAAGAACTCTTTAAATTTTTTAGCCTGAATTCCAGACCATAAAAGAAGGAGAAAGAAAAAATAAGGAAAAAGTAATAGCAGAGAAAATTTAAAAAGTTGGGTGATGCCAAAAGTAATTCCGGCAATCGCGATGTTCTTTGTTGTTGGTTCTTTTAAAAAACGAACAAAATAATAAGTCGCTACAAATGCTCCTAAAGCGGCGGCGACATCCATTGTGACCAGACGCCCATGGGCAAGAAAGGTTGGAGAGGAAGCAAAAAGAAATAAAGCAAAAAGGCCTATCCCTTTTCCCCACTGTTCCCCGGTCCATTTGAAAACAAAAAAACCTAAAAGAAGAGTAAGTAAGATTATGGGGAAGCGTCCCCAAAATAATATTTGCTCAATTGATTCCGCCTGCTTAAAAAGGAAATCTGTTCCTAGACTCCATTGAGCGCCACTTACCAAATTGCCATCTTCTCGAAAATCAGAAAGTTTAAAGGGAGAACGGAGATTCAGAAAAAGCAGAGGAATAGCGGCAAGATCTTTCACCAAAGGAGGGTGTTCGGGGTTCAAACGTAGATTTTGGTCTACAAGATAAGAATAGCCAGCAGCAATATGAACGCCTTCATCGACGGTATAGGTATCATCTTTCATGCTTAACATCATCACTGTCCCCATCAAGATAAGTAATCCCAAAGCAAAAATGATAATTCGATATTGAAAAAACCAATATTCTCTTAAATGGACCAGAGCTAACTTCAGAACATTTTGAGCAAATCTCCAAATTTCTTTAAAATTAACTTTTGATTCGCCTCTTTCCCTCCCTTTAAAAGTAATCGGCATCTCTTCTAAAAATTTCCTATTATAACACTTAAAACCGGCAGTGCAATCTTTTATTTTTAAACCCAAAAGCAACCTACTAATCTTTACCCCTCCCCAACTTAATAATTTTCTCCACCATTCCCAATTAATTATTCTTCCTCCTTTTATGTATCGAGAACCAACTACTATGTCTTGTCTTTCTGATTCTTTTAAGAGCCGAGGGATATCATTTGGATTGTGAGAAAAATCAGCATCCATGGTAATAACTTTTTCTGCTCCGAGGGATAGCGCATATTTTAATCCTTCAATATAAGCTGCCCCTAAACCTTTTTTTCGATGAATTACTTTTACTTCTGAATATTTTCGGGATAAATCATCAGCGATTTCTCCAGTTTTATCTTGAGAATTGTCGTCAATAATAACAAGAGAGGCACCTAAATTCAATCTTAAAATCGCTTTAATTAATTTTTCAATATTCTCCTGCTCATTGTAAGTAGGAACAAGGATGATGGATTTCATTTTAGGGAAGGTATTTTCTTTTTGCAAAGTTCCATTTTAAACTTGTCTTTTATTTTATCACATAAAATGGGGTCCTTAGCATCAATAGCTTGAACCAAAATAACATCGTCTTCACAAGTTCTCCTTCTATTTTCATTTTCTATTTCCTGACATAATTTGATATTTCTCTCAGTCAAAGCCTTGCTTCCTAAAACAAAATCTAGGCACTGCCTTTTTCTTTCTTTGCTTTTCAATTTATCACAAACGGAAAGATCTTCCTTCCTCATTGCTTCCATTATAATTCCCACAATTTCTTCTAGAGATTGGGATTCTTCAATTTCTGGCTTTTCCTCAGCTTCTTTAATTTTAGAAATTTGAAATTGAATAAAAAAAGCTAAACCCACCATTAAAACTATTATTCCTCCTATTATTGAAAATAGTAATTTCTTTTTCATTTTATTCTTTAACCTCAAGTAAACTTGGGTGTTCTTGCCAATCTTTTCTAGGGGCGGTCAATCTGAAAGAAACCTCTCCTTCTTTATCCCCAAAAATAACTAACCTATTTCCTTCTTTCTCATACCAAACTTTTCCATCAAAAGAAGGAGTTAAGATCACCACTAAATCATCAAGATTTTTATTAGAAACCTGCCAAAACAGCCACAAATTACTTCCTTCTTCTAAATCATCGAAATCAATCACGTATTCGCATTTTTGATCTTTGATATTTGACTTTTGATTTTGAGAAACTTTGGCTATGCCAGAAGTTTCCACTCTTACTCCTCCAGCAAAATCAGAAACATAAGTAGCATAAGTTTTTCCATCAATTTTATAACGAGGATCAATAGTTTTTACAGTAAGTTTATTCCCGACATCTAAATCATATCCCACTTTTAAATTGCCTCCAATATAAGTAGTTTCATCTCCATTCTCATCCACAGAAAATGTACGGTTAGTAGCACTTCCTTGTTCTAAAACTGAATCTAAATCTTGAAGACCAGGCATAGTTGAAGTAAAAAGGGTACCATTTGAATCTGCCACAACCATTCCTCCTCCTTTTAACCCTCCCACAGTTAGGTTGCCAGAGGGAATCTCTACATTACCTTCTTTAGTTATTTTAAATCGAACCCCGTTTAGACTATCTGTAGCGGCATCTATATCTTTAATAGTAAAAGCTTCATCACCACTTGGTGAAGGTCCTCCTAAGTCAATAGCATAATATCGAGAAGTACCAGTATGATACAATTTTATTAAACCATCTCCATCTGCTTGAACAGTTAACTTACGGCTCAATCCTGTATTCGTTCCAATACCGACTTTATCTGTTAAAACATGGGGATAAAGATATCCATTGTCAGCATCTCTACCCCAGTTCGCTCTAGCGGTAAGATCAAACTCATTCCCACTATCATCCATAAACCATAATTTACTGTCCTCGCTTTTAACATATATCTTGCCATAACGAGTGGTGCCTGCAGTTGGAGGATCAGCCATTTCATGTAAAAGTATAGCCCCTTCTAATTTAGCACTTTCATTGCTACTGGGATCAATCCAGCGAAGATTTGCCTCTGCATCAACAAACTTGCTAGCTTTAATTTGTCCACTAACATCTAATTTATAACCTGAATCGGCAGTACTTTTTCCAATAGCTACATCCCAACTGGAATCTTTAGGAGC
Organism: Patescibacteria group bacterium; assembly: GCA_030016765.1. Taxonomy (GTDB): domain Bacteria; phylum Patescibacteriota; class Minisyncoccia; order Minisyncoccales; family JASEJS01; genus JASEJS01. The sequence goes on along the minus strand of JASEJS010000036.1, from coordinate 76 downwards.
AAGATCAGAACCTGTAAGCTCCCAATAATTTACACCTCCTCCAGTTTGGTCAGTAGCACAAGTAAGTCGGTTATTA
>JASEJS010000035.1 GCA_030016765.1 Patescibacteria group bacterium | reverse complement strand
GAAAGATAAAGAAAAGTTTCTTCTTTCTCTTTGCGCAAATCGGCTTCATATTTTAAAAGAGGGCTAAAAGGTAATTTCTGAATTAAAGGATAATCTTTATCTAATTGAGGCTTTAACATTCCAATTTTTGCTCCAGCTAATAAAAGAGCTTTATCAGTAGGACTACCTCCAATTTTCCATCTTTCTGAACTTTCTTTTGGATTTTCAACAAATGCTTCATTGCATAAAACAGCAATTTTTAAACCTAAAATAAAAAGAGGGTCTTTTATTTCTGGCTTAGTTTCAAAATTTTTTTCCAAAGTGACAAATCGAATAGCTTCCATTTTTCCTTGGGTTAAGGTTTTGGTCTTGTCGCAACAAATAATTGAAGTTGAACCAAGGGTTTCTACTGAAGCCAATTTTCTCATTAATCCTCTTTTTTTAGCCAATTTTTCCATGCCAATAGCTAAAATCAAAGTCATCACAACTGGCAAGGCCTCGGGAATTCCACCTACAGCAATAGCTGCTGCTGTCTCAAACATTTCAATTGGGTTTTGCTGCTTTACTACCCCAATAATAAAGATAAAAAAACAAATAAAACAAATAGCTCCTCCAATCAATTTACTAAATTTCATTAGTTTTTTTTGAAGAGGGGTTTTTTCCTCCCTCATTTCTTTAATCAAAAGAGCAATTTTTCCCATCTCGGTATCCTTTCCAATAGCGGTAACTACTGCTTTCCCCTGCCCTGCCTCTATTGTACAGCCAGCATAAACCATATTATCTCGATCAGCTAAGGGAGTTTCAGCTGGTAAAACTTCAATTTTTTTTGAAGCTGACAACCACTCTCCGGTTAAAACTGCTTCTGAAATTTTGAGATTTTCAGCTTCAATTAGTCTTCCATCAGCTGGAACCTTATCTCCGGCAGCCAAAACAATGATATCTCCTGACACAATCTCTTCTTGAAAAACCTCTTTTTTATTTCCTTCCCTTATTACTATGGCTTTTGTTTTTACAATCTTTTTTAACTTTTCAAATATCTTTGTTGCTTTGCTTTCTTCCCAAAATCCAAAAATAGCATTAATTAAAATTGCTAAAAAGACAAAACCGCTTTCAATAAAATTATGAGGTGGCTTCTCTAAAATTAGGACGGCTATTCCTACACCTATTAAAATATAAATTAGGAGGCTTTTAAATTGATCGAGAAATATCTTTAACTTGGAAGGAGGCTTTTTTTCAGGGAGTTTATTTTTGCCAAATTTCCTTTGGCGAATTTCAACTTCTTTTTCAGTTAAACCCTCCTTAGGGTTAGTTCTTTGTAATTTAGCTACCTCCTCTATTGATAAATTATGCCAAAAAATTTCTGCCATTAGTTTACCCAGTATATAGAACGATGAATGTTCCCGTTCGATTAATTTTAATATTATTTGGTGAAAATCTCAACCAAGACAAAGAGGAGATAAATTCCGAGCAAAAAGAAAGCTTCTTTTTTGGTAATTTTACGATCGGTTCGGACAAAAAAGAGAAAAAACAGGGCTGAGATTATTAGAAAGAACCTGCCAATGGCAAATGGAGAAAAATCAGGAATTTTAATTGGGCAAATTAAAGCCACAATTCCCAAAACTAAGGTGGCTGGCACAATAACTGAGCCCATCAAATCTCCCAGAATCATCCAGGTTTGACCCTTTTTAGCTGAAGCGATGGCAAAATAAGTTTCTGGTAAAGCATTTCCCAGACCAACAATCAAAATTCCAATTAAAGCTAAGGGTAAATTCAGATTTTGGGCAAAAAAAGAGGCTGAATTAACAATCCCTTCTGCAGCCAGCAACAAAAGCATTACTCCTAAAATTACTTTCCCAAGATCTTTGATAAAAATCCTAAATTCTTTAATAATAGGAATTTTTGTTACATCATAAACTTTGGTAAATCTCTCTTTTTTTGAAAAGAGCCAAAAAATATAAAAACAAAAAACCAAAATTAAAATTAAAGCATCCCCTCTACCCAAAATCCCATCTAAAATTAAGAGCAAGGGCAAAATAGCAATTACCATTGTAAAAATAGAAGTGGTCTGAACGGTTCGGCTTTCAGCAGGGAGGCTTTTAGCAATTAGGGTAGCTATGGCTACTGCCAAGGTTAAATCAACAACATTTCCCCCTACTATATCTCCAAAAGAAAGCTCAGGAACTTTATGGAAGGCTGAGGAAATTCCAACAAAAAAATTAGGAAAGGTAGCGGCAAAGGCAATAACAAAAAAAGCAACGACAAATTCTCTCCAGCCTAAAAATTTAGATATTCTCATTAAAGCTGAAACCAAAAGGTTGCCTGACCAAAGCAATAAGGCTAAAGAAATCAAAAAAAGTAAAATATAAAACCAAATCATAGAAAGTAGATTATTTCATAAATAATTCCTCCCAAAAATATTAATATCAAAGGATAAATTAAAAAATTTTTTGGTTTAATCTTTTTATACATTAACAAAATTAAAATTCCATCAATTCCTAACATTATGCCACCAATAAAAGTTATTAAGGGAATAAAGCTTTTGATGCCAACTAAAAAAAGAGTTAAAGGAAAGAAACAGGTAATTGCCCAAGCTAAATTTTTCTTCATTTTTAAATCATACCAAAAAACCTTCTTTAATGTTAGAGCTAAAGTAATGAAAGAGGTGAAAGTAGTTAAAACGCCAAAAAAGAGTGCCAAATTTACTATTCCCTCACCTAAAAAATTTCGCAGGCCGGTTAAGGCAGATTCAGTGGTTTGGGGACCGGTAATACCTAAAATTAAATAAATAAAGAAAAGGTAAACAAAAATTGGAATTAAGACTGAAATGAGAATTATCCATTTTAATAAGTTCTTTTTCTCCTTCACCCCCACACCAAATTTTGGTCTGGGGGCAAGCATTTCCTCTACTTCTGGAATTAAAGCTGCTCCCCATAGAGAAAACAAAATTGGCCCATATGGTAGGAATAAATGACTTTTGACCACTGACCACTGACCACTGACCAAAAATAAATTTTCAATATTTATAAAACCTTTTGCTTGGAAAAATATTAATATTAAAACAATAAAAAATAAAATCAATCCCCAAAACTCAATTTTGGAAATGGCTTTAATTCCAAAAAAAGTTAAGATAGCTCCAAAAATAAAATAAATTAAAGTGTAAACAAAATTTCCTCCACCAAAAAATGGACTGAGTAAATTCTCTAAAAATTCTCCACCAACAATTAGATAAGCCAAAATTGCTCCAAAAATTCCAATGATAGAAGATAAAAAGGCAATTTTTTCACCAAAATTTCCAAGATAAATTCTGGCAAAACCAGGCAGTCTCTTTAGATCCGGGGTTTTAAGCGCCAATTCTCCAAAAAATAAATGGACTAAAATAACTGAAGTTCCTAAAACAAAAAAATAAATTAAAATGACCCAAAAGCCAACCTTTAAAGTAATATATGGTAAAGAAAAAAGTCCAACGCCAATGATTGTCCCAGAAAGAGTGGACAAAGCATTAATAAAAGTTTTAAAATTATTCATATGATCTCAATCTCTCAAATTTTTTGGATCTTATTTGGAATTTTCATTTTGGGAGCAGTCTGGTTCGATCTTTATCGATTAGCTAAAAGAAAGGAGGCTCTTTCTTTAAAGCAAGCTGGGCTTTGGACTTTGAGCTGGATAATTTTGGCCCTTTTCTTTAATCTTTTAATTTATTTTTTTCTCGGCTCAGAAAAGGCCCTTGAATATCTGACTGTCTATTTATTAGAAAAATCCCTTAGTTTAGATAATCTTTTTGTCTTTTTAATCATCTTTTCCTATTTTGATTTAGCCTTTCTCTCTCAGCAAAAAGTTTTAAAATGGGGAATTTTAGGAGCTTTTTTAATGAGGGCAGTTTTCATTTTTGGTGGAATTTGGCTTTTGAAGACCTTTCATTTTATGGTCTATATTTTTGGTGGATTTTTAATCTTCAGTGGAATTAAATTATTTTTGAGAAAAAAAGAGAAAATTGATCCCCAAAAAAATCTTTTTTTGAAAATGGCTCGAAAGATTATTCCCTTGACTGTTACTCCCAAAGAAAACAAATTTTTCCTTAGAAAGGGAAAATTCGGCTATTTCACTCCTCTCTTTTTGGCCATGATTTTGATTGAAAGTTCAGACTTAGTTTTTGCCACTGACTCAGTACCAGCGGTTTTGAGTATTACCAGAGATCCCTTCATTGCCTATACCTCAAATACCTTTGCCATTTTGGGTTTAAGAGCTCTTTATTTTTTCTTAGCCAACTTTTTGCCAAAATTTATTTATTTGAAAGAAGGAATAACAATTTTGCTTATTTTTATTGGCCTAAAAATGATTTTAAGCCCATTTTATCACCTGCCAATAATTTTCTCCCTTTCTTTCATCTTCCTCGTTCTCCTCACTTCTATCTTGTTTTCCTTAAGAAAAAAGTCAGCTCTTAATTTTTGAGCAGCTAAATATTCTTCTTCAGCTATATTTTACCATTAGAAATTTTAAAAAAAATGTAATAAGAAAAGTCCAATCAGGGCTAAAAATATTCCAGCGGCTATAGCCCAAAGTTTGATCCAGCTTTGAAATTCCCTTCCCTCTATTTTAATGAAGTTCAACTCCAGTCTAGGAGCTAAACCTCTAAAAAACCAGCCATCAGCCCTTCCTTCTTTTCCTACTAATTTACCCACTTTAAATAAGGCAAAAATAAGGTTACTTAAAAAAGGGAAGATTCCTTCGTAGCGCAAATAAATGAGCCCAGTTTTGTCTTGAAACATTAAATCTTTGGAAAAGATATATCCCGGAATCCCTCTTCCCACAATTTTTCCATTTAATAATCTCTTTTTCCCTCTTATGGGTGAGGCGTAGACATCTTCCATCAATCTAAGAGTGTCCGTTTCTTCGGAAGTTTCCGAGGGATAGCGATAAAGAATCTGACCAATGGTCCCCAGGCCGAAACCAATTAAAAGGGCACCTAAAATTCCCCAGTTAATACCTGTTTGGATTAGGTAAAGAAGGGCGCTTCCAGCCATTGCCAATAGTGGTAAGAAGACAAAAAAGGCATCTCTTAAAAAATGAGCATAGATTTTTTGCCTATCAACTGGATAACGGTTAATCTCATCAAAATTGAAGGCATGAACTTTTCCAATCTGAGACAATCTTCTAATTCTTTTTGCCGTAAGTGGATGGGAGGAGTTTAACTCATAAAGAAAAGCCCAGGGATTGTAAAGATCAAAAAGAAAAGTCCTCTGGATTGGTTCCCAGGACTTAAGTTGAATACAAGTAACATAGCTCAAACCAAGCCCTCGGGCGGCTTTAAAATCCATAATGCCCAGAGTTCTCGTAGCTTCCATTATCTCTGATTCCTTTTTTTCTTCGGGTTTAGCAATAATTCCATAAGCAACTTTAACTAAGGCCCGACTTAAAGCATCAGCCGAAAACCATTTAGCTGATTTTTCATCAGCATAATATTCTCGCAACCTACTTAAAAAGAGAAGTAAATAGGTGCCAATGAGGTAAAAAACATAGGAAGTTAAGGCGATAATTAAAATCAGGCTCGCACCTCTTCCTCTTCGACCTTCCCCTCGCGGCCGAAGTCTAAGAGCAAGTCGGTAGAGATGATAAAGCATGGCTACCAAATAAGCAGCTAAAGTCATTATAATAAAATCTCTATTGACAATATGAGCTATTTCGTGCCCGAAAACTGCTTTTCTCTCATTGGTATCGAGGTAAGTAAAAATACCGTTGGTAAAGACTATTCTGGCATTAAAAGCGGCTGAGCCATAGACAAAAGCTTGAGGGTTGTCGTCAGAAATAAAGCCAATTTTAGGAACTTTGATTTTATTCTTCTGACAGGTATTTTCAATAAATTGGGCAACTTCTACATCTCGCCGGCGAATTTCTTCAATTCCTACCCAGCGCAATCGATAAAGCCAACGAAAAATGATATCAGAAAAATAAGGAGCTGCCAACCAATAAAAAAAATACAAAAGAGTAGTTCCAATTAAAAGAAGCCAAATATTTATTACCCCTAAGGCATATAAAATAGCTAAAACAATTGCCAGGAAAAAGATAAAGAGAATCCCCAGAACAAAAATAGAAGCTAAAAATAATGACATAAATTTTTACTCCAAAAATCGAAAGGTTGGAAAGTATTAAATTTTTTCAATTATCTCTTCTAAGATTTTAATCGTTGATTGTTTTTTAGCCCAATTTCTGATGTAATTTAAATCGACTTTTGAAACTTTTAAAATTGGCTATTATCTTTAAAAGGGAAACTAAATCCATATATTCTTTTTTGGAGACGGGCTTTTAAATCTTTAAAAGAAATATTAGGATTTTGGTCTTTTATACTTTGTTCAGCCAATTTCAAAGTCAATCTTCTCAGATCCATGGCAATTTTCAGCCGTTCTTCGCCGCTCTTTTTTTGGATTATTTCAATATATTTTTTTTCGATCCTTTTATCCATTATTTAATCCTATCAAATCTACAATCTTGATTATAAGGAATGAAAATAATAACTTTCATTTCCCGAATTAAAATGAGAAAGAAAATTTTTTGGATTTTCAACAAAAGCCTCATTGTCTAAAGTGGCAATAGTCATTAGCAAAATTTGATCTCAGTTTTCCTTTTTAAAAAATTCTGACCATTTTTCTTTAGTAGTCCTCCTAATTTCACTTTCTGAAATAAAGGAGTTTTTTCTTCTCAGATAATTTATTCAAGCCAAAATTCCTTTTTCGAATTTCAATTTCTTTTTCTGATAATCCCCTTTCTTGGTCACTTCTTAATAACCCAAATGTCTCTTTTGAAGATAAATTATGCCAAAAAACTTCAGTCAAAAAAAATTAATGACTAATTCGCACGATCGTGCGCTTTAGACATTATTCAAAATTCAAAGACAAACTGTTTTTTCAATTCTTCTTCTTGGGTTATTTTTTCAGCAACTAAAAATTTTATATCGCCTCGAAATTCTAATTTCCAAAGTTTTAATAAGGCCATTATCTCTTTTTCCATATCGTAGGGAAAAACCCAAACGCTCTTTTGAAGTTCGACAAACCCAATCCATTTTAGCTCCCTTCTTAAAAAATCGCGGTCCCTTCGACTCATTTCGGGAATATCAAAAATAATCATTCTCCATTTCCCATCCCATTTTTTAATCTGCAACTTTTTCCAAAGAATAATTTTAATAATTTCGACTCTCCCCTTGGGAGTCAATTCCCAACCATCTTTAGTTTCTTTCACATATCCTTTTCTTTTTAAATCATTCATTCTTTGTTGAATTACCTTTTTCGCCACCGATTTTGGTAAAAAGGGAGAGCAATACAAAGAAAACCCTCTCATCAAACTGTGGGGGTCAAAAACAATAG
>JASEJS010000034.1 GCA_030016765.1 Patescibacteria group bacterium | reverse complement strand
GTGGCTGGGCAATGTATAAATATCCTTTTTCAATTAATGGTTTGAAATATCGATAAAAAAGAGTCAAAAGCAAAGTCCGGATATGATTTCCATCAGAATTTTTTAAAAGTATCCCTCCAGGACCTCCAATAAAGTTATGATCCTTCCATATTGAAATGTCATATACAAATTTATTTTTAGGATTCTTCACATTTTTAATTTCTTTTACTTTTAATCCAACGAAATCTTGAGAAATTATAACCATTTCCTTCTTGTGGACCCTTCTCCAATCTATTCTCTTTAGAGTCTTCTGAAGTTGATTTGCTTTTTTATGATTTTTCCAAATATTAAACGTCTGTAATAAATCTTCTGTATGGGTTAAATATATTCTGTATTTTTTAAAATTAGGTTTACATATTCTTCCTTTAACTACACATTTCTTTGGTCTCTCAATAGAAAAAGTTGGAAATATTCCATACTGTCTAAAAATAGTTAGAATTCCTATAGCTATGTCTTGAGAAGCAGAAGCAAAATCAATTCTTCTGTTTTTATTATTTTTTCCTATGGAGATACTTCCATCGCTGTGTAGTAGTCCTTCCAATAAAGATTCTTGAATTTCTTTCTTAATATTAAAGAAAACTTTAGGAATAAATTTATCTGGAGCTTTTTTTCCTAAAAGGCCAAGTTTCAATAAAAGAAGTTTAAATTCAAAAGAGTGAAAATGAAGTAAAACATCATGAACTTTAGGCCGTCTTTCTAAAATGGGTTTAACAGCAAATTTTTCTTGAATAATCCGAGAGAGATTCTCAAAATATTTTTCTGCCTTTTCTTCATTGAGAGAGAAAGAAAATCTATTTGGACTACCTTCTTCTGGAGAAAAATAGCCATCACCTAAGAAAAATCCTATAAAATAGCTCAGATCTTTATCTAATTTAAATTCTGTCTTAATTTTTCGGGTATGATTTTTGAGATAAAATTCAGCATTCTCAGGAAATTTTTTTTCTTTCCATTCATTTAAGGGAATATAAACATTATACTCTAAAGTATTGATATTTGTATTGAGTTCGTTTAAATAATTTTCAAATTGATAATATCTTGGCATTACATTGTCTATCTTTTGTTCCCATTGTTGAATAATTCTATCATAAATTCCAATCGACTCTCCTAATTTTCTTCGAGAAATTCCACCTAATTCTCTTTGTTTTTGAAGCTTTTCCCAAGACTGGAAATTTAATTCACACCAAGCCATTGTTGGTATTTTTTTTACATCTTTTCTTGGAATTTTTATTGAAATATTCTCAAAATCTGAATTCAAAATTACATCTTTTAAATCAAGAACATATTCTTTCTCCTGACAAGGGAATGATTTAGGAAAAATAAGTAAATCGCCTTTTTTAACTTCACTTCCTTTTTTGAGGAGAACTTCCCCATTTTTATAAATGTAAATACAGTGGCAAGAAGTAACTTTTATCGGATAACCACAATAAGTCTTTATTTCATAAAGAGGAGTTCTTAAAGGATGCTTTATAGTTTGATAAATTTCTTTTAATTCTCTTTTTTTACTTTTTGGATTGTAAGCTAAGACTTGATATTTTGTGGTATCATCACAATTTTCAATAAATTTTCCAACTTTAGTTAAGAAAAATTCTTGTTTTTCTTTGTTAAAAAGAAAAATTGGGGCGTCGCCAGTTATACTATCAGCATCTGTCATAATCACTACACGATGGTATCTTAATTTATCTAAATTAAAATCTTCGGCAATGGCTGTGCCTAGAGCAATGATTAAAGATTTGATTTCTTTTGAAGTTAAAATTTTATCTAATCTGGCTCTTTCTACATTTAAGATTTTACCCCTTAAAGGTAAAATGGCTTGAAATTTTCTATCTCTGGCCTGCTTTCCCGAGCCTCCGGCACTCTCCCCTTCGACTATATATAACTCAGATTCCTCTGGTTTTTTAGAAGAACAATCAGCTAATTTTCCTGGCAAAGCTAATCCTTCTAATACTCCTTTTCTTAATACTGTTTCTTTAGCTGCTTTAGCTGCCTTTCTGGCTTTTTGAGCTAAAATACATTTTTCAATAATGGCTTTCGCATCTCCCGGATTTCTTTCCAGAAAATCGCTGAGGGTTTCAGAGACTACTTGCTCTACTACCATTTTGGCTTCGGGATTTCCCAATTTTTGCTTAGTTTGGCCTTCAAATTGAGGCTCTTTGATTTTAACCGAGACCACTCCAGTTAAGCCTTCTCTGACATCTTCTCCAGTTAAATTTTCATCGCTTTCCTTTAAAAATCCATTTTTCCTGGCATAATCATTAAAAGTCCGAGTTAAAGCAGCTCTAAAACCAGTTAAATGAGTACCGCCTTCTGGGGTAAAGATATTGTTAGCAAAGCTTTCTTCATAACATTCGTATTCTTCAGTATATTGAAAAGCAGCTTCAACTAAAATTCCCTCTCTTTCTCCAGTTCCATAAAAAATATTAGAGTGTCGGGAAGTATTTCCTCGAGTCAAATATCTAATATAAGAAGGGAGTCCCCCTTCAAAATAAAAACTGTAATTTATTTTTTTTGGCTCCCGCTGATCAGAGAAAACAATTCTCACTCCCTTATTTAAATAGGCTTGCTGACGAAGGAAATCTAAAATTTTTTTGGATTCAAATTCAAGGTTTTTAAAGATTTCTGGATCTGGCTGAAAAGTAACTGTTGTTCCATTCTCTTTACATTTTCCAATTTTCATTACTTTTGTCTTTGGCTTTCCCCGGGAATACTCCTGAAAATATTTATAATCCTTTCGGCAAACTTCCACTCTCATCCATTGAGAGAGGGCACAGACTGCTGAAACTCCCACTCCATGTAAGCCGCCAGTCGAACTATAAACTTTTCCCCCAAATTTAGCTCCAGCATGCAAAGTAGTCATCACTGTTTCTAAAGCCGATTTTTTGGTCTGGGGATGTCTTTCAATTGGAATTCCCCGGCCATTATCTTCGACTTTAACTCTGTTTTCAGGCAAAAGAGTAACTTTAATCTCATTACAATAACCCATTATTGCTTCATCAATCGAATTGAAAACAACTTCCTTTAATAAATGGTGCAAACCTTCAATTCCAGTAGAGCCAATATACATTCCTGGTCTTCTTCTGACCGGCTCTAATCCTTGCAATACATAAATATCCTTTGCTTCATATGTGGATTCAGTTTTAGATTTTTTAGGCTTTGAGTGCATGTTAAAGTAATTCAAAATTCAAAATTCAAAAGTTCAAGTTAAAATTCAAAAGTTTTTTCTTTTAAAGGTAATTATTCCAGAAGCTATAATTTTGGATTTTGCATTGTAATTTTGACTTTTGACTTTTAAATTTATTTTCTTACTTGCCACTCTGGATCCTCTTCCAGAGCTTTTATTATTTTTTCTTGGACCTCATCGATCTCTTCTGAAGAAAGAGTCCTATCTTCTGCCTGATAAATGATATGGAAGGCTAAATTCTTTTTCCCTTCAGGAATTTCTTCCCCTTCATAAATATCAAAAAGATCAACATCTCGAACTAATGGACCTCCCACGGCATTAATTTTGTTTAAAACTTCAACTACCTTTACTTCTCGGGGAACTAAAAACGCAATATCTCTGACTGCTGCTGGATAACGAGAAATAGGCTGATAAATAGTCTCTTCTGAACTTAATTTTTGCAATTTTTCAAAATCAATATCAAAAATTACTACTTTGTTTTCAATTCTCATCTCATCAAGAATTTTTGGAGAAATTTCTCCCAGAAATCCAATTTCTTCATGATTAACTTTAATCTCAGCACATTTTTTGGGATGCCAAATTGAAATTTCGGATTCCTCGGGGGTAGGCTGATATTCATCATACCAGATATTAGAAATTCCCAATTTATTTAAAAGTGTATCTAAAATTCCTTTGGCTTGATAAAAAGCATTGCCAATTAGTAAACCAGTCAACATTTTCTTTTCTTCTATTTTTTGATTTTTGATTTTTGATTTTTTAAAGGTTTTTCCTAATTCGAAAATTTTAATATCTGAAAAATATCTCTGATTTTTTTGGATATTTTTTAATAAATTTGGGATTAAGCTTGGTCTTAAATATTTTTGTTCAACACTTATTGGATTTTCCACTTCAATTAAGTTTTTACTTGCCCCGTAGGAAACAGAAAGCTTTCCTTCGGGGTCTCCAAAAATTTTTCTATCTTCTTCTGAAATAAAAGAATAATTATAAACCTCGGTAAATCCAACTTCCTTTAAAATGTTTTTAGCCATATCTTCCCAGAAAATCTCAAAATTTCTTTTTGGAGGAATTAAGGCAGCTATTGGAAAAGCAGCTTTAATTTTCTGATAGCCATAAATTCTGCCAATCTCTTCAATCAAATCTTCAGGAATTGAAATATCTAACCTAAAAGTTGGCACCTCCACAACAGAACGAGAACTGTTCTCGTTCTCAGAACATTTGAAACTTAATTTTTTTAAAATATTTTTTATTTCTTTTAGAGAAATTTTTATTCCTAATAACCTTTCAACATAATCTAAATCTAATTTAATTCTTTTTGAGAAAACTTTTTTTGGATAAAAATCAATTAAACCTTTAAGAATTTTCCCTTTAGCAATTTTTTGGATTAAGAAAGCTGCTCGATTAATTGCAAATTCGGTTAAATTTGGATCAATTCCATGTTCAAATCGCCAGGAAGCATCAGTTTTCAAATCTAATTTTCTTGAACCCCGGCGAATAACTCTGGGGTTAAAATTAGCTGATTCCAAAACAACAATTTTTGTATTTTTATCAATTTCCGGAATTTTCCCCCCTTCAATTCCAGCAATAGCCACTGGCTTTTTAGCATCAGCAATAACTAAAATACTTTCATTTAAATCATATTTCTCTTCATCCAAAGTAACAATTTTTTCTCGCTCTCTGGCAAATCTAACAATAATCTTTTTCTCCTCTAGTTTTTCTCCATCAAAAGCATGTAAGGGTTGACCAGTTTCCAACATCACATAGTTTAAAATATCAACAATATTATTAATTGGTCTAAGCCCACAAATTTTTAATCTTTCTTGAATCCATTTCGGTGAAGAACCAACCTTGACCTCAGTAACTACCCTAGCCGTATATCTCGGACAAGCCTCCTTATTTTTAATCTCTACTGAAACAAAATCTTTCGCCTTTAAATTCTTATCTTCTTTAATTGTCGAAGTCGGAATCTCACAAATTAAACCAGTAATAGCAGAGATCTCTCTGGCAATGCCAAGGTGAGAAAAGCAATCTGGCCCCCGATTTGGCAAGACATCAATATCTAAAATATAGTCTTTACCAATTTTTTTTACCTCTGCCACTTCAAAAGAATGCATAGTCAAAAGCTCAGCCAATCTTTTTGGTTCTGGCAACTTTTTTTTAAAAAAAGATTGTAACCAATTGTAGGAAAATATCATTTTTGATTTGTTGGCAAGTTTTTAAGTTGAATAGAATTTTTATTATATGCCTCAGCAATATTATTGGTTACCGATGAAGATGATCGCCTTAATTGGTCTACACTCCGAAATCTTTCATCCTTCGGATATTTATCGGTAAGTTTGTAAAACTCTAATTCAGCTGATTCAGCCATCTGGTATATGTTTAAATTTTCAAGGCCGGTGGCCATAAACTTATAAACTTAAAAACTGACAAACTTAAAACTGATTTAAAAATCTTAGATCTCCACTATAAAACAGTCTAATGTCATTAATTTTATAATTCATCATGGCTAATCTATCCATTCCCATTCCAAAGGCCCAACCTTGCCAATTTTTCGGATTCAATCCCGAATTTTTAAAAACATTAGGGTGAACCATGCCAGCTCCTAACATTTCCATCCAGCCAGTTCTTTGACAAGCTGAGCAGCCTTTGCCATTACAATTTAAACAAGTCATATCTACTTCAAATGAAGGTTCAGTAAAGGGGAAATAGCTTGGCCTCATTCTAATTTCGATTGGCTTTTCAAAGAATCTCTGAAAGAATTCCTGGATAATTGCCTTAAAATTGGCTACCGAAATATCTTTGCCAACCATTAATCCATCTAATTGATAAAAGTTAACCTCATGGCTGGCATCAGTAGCTTCGTGGCGAAAAACTCGGCCAACTGTAATGATCCTTAAAGGAGGATTATTTTTTTCCATATATCTCACATCGACTGGAGTGGTATGGGTTCTTAATAGTAAGTTATTTTTTAGGTAAAAAGTGTCCCAGATATCTCTCGCTGGGTGCTCTTTAGGAATATTTAAAGCATCGAAGTTATACCATCCAGTTTCAATTTCTGGTCCTTCGACCACTGTAAATCCCATTCCTTGGAAAATTTCCTCAACTTTTCTTTTAACTAAAGTTAAAGGGTGTAAATGGCCAATTATTGGTTTTTTTCCAGGAGCAGTAATATCAATCCATTCTTTTTCTTCCGCTTGTCTTTTCACTTTTTCTTTGAGCTCTAAAGCTTTTTGATCAAATTTTATTCTTAATAAATTTTTCACCTGATTTGCCTCTTTGCCAATTTTAATTCTTTTTTGTTTTGGTAATTTTTCTAAAGATCTTAAAATCTGGGTGAGCTCTCCTCGCTTCCCTAAATACTTTTTGAAAATATCATTCAATTCCTTCAAATCTGAGGTTTTTTCTATTTCCTTCTGAGCCCGATTTTTAATTATTTTCAAATCAATTTTTTTCATCTTATTTTTTAATTTTATCACAATCTTTACTTTAAATCAATTGACATTGAAAACAAAAACCGTCCCCTCTTCAACAGGCCAGCTGAGTTTCTTTTATAGTTGTTAAGGTTTAAAGCTCAACACTCTGGAGATAATTTTTTATATTGGCTAAATTGGCTAAAATTTCCTTAGATTTTTCTTCTGAAATTTTACCGGCTTTCAAATAAATTGAGAGAAAATCATTTATTTCATAGACAGAATGAATTTGAAGATTTTCTTTTTTTAATCTCTCTTTACCTCCTAAATCATAGGCAACCAAGACCAAGATATCTTTTAAGATCAATTTCTTTTCCCGGTAAAGATGGACAATCTCCAGTTTGGAATCGGCAAAACTCAAGACATCATCAATTAAAAGAACAGTTTGACCTGGCTTAAAAACGCCTTCAATTTTGGTTGGAATTCCCCTCGCTTTTTCCTCTTTTCTGGGAGTAATCATTGGCACTCCAATTTTGAACATCAAAATAGAAACAATCGGAGTGGAAGCATAGGGAATATCGGACAAAAGGTCGAATTTTAAATTTTTCTGTTTAATAAGTTCATTAAATACCTCAACAATTTCTCCAATAATTTCTGGATAAGATCTCAGGATTCTTAGATTAATGTAAATAGGAGAAAGAGGGGCCTGGGGAAATTTTTCATGAAGTTTCCATTT
>JASEJS010000033.1:4754-7475 GCA_030016765.1 Patescibacteria group bacterium | reverse complement strand
GTTAGAAAGGGATTTAAATTTAAAATTAAAAAGAAATTTAGATCAATTTAAAAAAACTTTAGAAAAATTTAAAAATGGATTAAAGGTCGAATTAAAAAATAATAAAAAATAAAAATTATGGTGAGAGAAAAAAATTGGAAGGAAAAAATAGGAGTTCAACCTTCTGAAGAAGAGATAGAAGAAGCAAAGAAAAAACTTGAAAAAATGCAAGAAGCTAAAGAGACAGTTGGAAAGACTGAAGAAGAAACATCAGAAGGGATTGGAAAAGAATATGTGGAAGTACTTAAAGAAAAAGAAAGAAAAAGGGAAGAATTATATGAAATAGCTACAAAGGAAATGCAAGAGAAAGGAGTATCTCCAGAAACAATAGAGACAATTGAGAAGATGAAAGAAGAACTGACAAGTTTAGAAGAACAAGTTAAAAATCTAGAAACCCAAAATGAAGACTTAAAAGGAAAAAATGAAAGATTAGAGGAAGAGCTTGAAAAAACCTCCAGAGAACTTAACAAAGATGAAATAGAAGAATTGAATAGAGAGCTTGATGAAAAAGCAAAGGAATTGGCCAAAGAGATAAGAGTTCCAGAGAGAAAAGAGATAACTCGTGAAGGTGTGGGAAAGGCAGATGAATTAGCAAAGAGATACGCAGAGGAAATGCTAAAGCTTGAGGGAATAAACCCAGAATTGGTTCCAGAAAGATATGAAAAAAGAAAGAAAGAATTGGAAGAAGAAGCTAGAAAAAGGATTTTAATTGAAGTTCCCAAATTAGAAATTGAAAAAGCTGAAGAAGAGGAAAAAGAAGAGCTGAAAGAAACATTAGCTGGGGAGTTAGTTGAACCCTTGAAAAGATTAGCGATAAAAAATGCGGAAATTGAAAAATATAATAAGGAAGCTCCTTATCTCACAGAAAAGATTGCAAAATTAGTAGAAGAAAGAGATGAGATTGAGGAAGAGATTGAAAATATAGTAGGAAAAGAAGAATATAAGAAACTTACTCCTGAAGAAATTAAAGAAGTGAAAGATGGAATTCTTGAGATGATAATAAAAGAAGCAGAAAAAAATGCAGCAAGAGTTGATGAAGAATTAAGAAATGTTAAAAAAGAAAACGAAGCAAACCAAGAAAAAATGTCAGAAGGAAAGAAAAAATTAATGGAAAGATTGAGGGAATGGAGCGAAAAAAATCCCAAGAAAGCAGCGGCTCTCAAATGGGGTATTGCTGCAACAATATTAGGAGCATCAATATTTGTACCAGCTGCTGGAGTAGGCCTATATAGTTTAACTGGTATTTATGTTTCCCCAACAATTCTACCTTCAGCTGGAACACCGGCTGCTTCAATTATGTCAGCTTTAGCTACTAGCTGGGGATTGGCTAGTTTAAAGAAATTATTGAGTAGAAAAGAGAAGAAGGAAAAATAAAATACTTATTTCTTTTAATATGGCCAAGAAAGAAGAAAAAATTACTATTCAAGGAAAAGATATGATTAAGGAGTTGGGTTTGGAAAATTTGCTTTTAGAAGGGCAGGTTGAGTTAATAAAAAAAATGAGTGAAGTGCTTTATGAGAGGATTTTCCTCCGTTTAGTTAATGAACTTTCAGATGAGGAAGCTGAAGAAGTGAGTAGATATTTAGAAAAGAAAGACTACAAAAAAATGGATCGATACTTGATTGAGAAAATTCCTAATTTTTCTGCGATCTGGAAAGAAGAAATAGAAAAATTTCAGGAAGAAATGATTAAAAGAGTAAAAGAAAGGGCTGCCTAAGATTTTAGCTCAAACCCAAGGAAAACCTTGTTTCCCTATCTTTATTTTTACTAAAAGAGAAACAATCTTTTCAAAAGTTTTAAAATTGGGAAAGAGAAAAATAAGAATATCAATCTTTTATTATTTCTGAATCTCTTATTCAACGTAATAATTCAGCCATGGCAAATTATTACGTTTAAATGTTGGAGCAGGATTTAAAGAAAAAATCTTAACTATTAGTTGGATAAAAACTAATACATAAACAGTTATATATTTATATATGAGTTTGGTGAATAATTGAATCCATAAAGAAGGAGTACTCAGCCACTCAAGAATTTCAGCAATGGAAGTTAGGTAGCAATTATTGCGGAAATTCTTAAGGCCACGAGTTTTTTCTTCACCAAGATGATACACAAGGGCTTGACAAATTTGAAAAAATATGCTATATAATCGGTAGCACATTGAAAAGAATGCATTCATTTATAAGGGTTAGGAAAAATATGAAAATTCTCTGTGGCCAAGGAGTATCTATTTGTTATCTGATAATCAATAGATAGTCCTAGGCCACAGGGATATTGTGAATGAATCAGGAATTCAGAAAAATGGAAATAAAGAACAGAGGGCCGAAAAAATAAAAAAATTTAGGAGGTGATATGAAAAAAAATGATAGCAAGATTTTTTGTTGGGTTAGGGATAGTACTCGTCATTTTAGGAACTCTGATGAATGCGGTTAATGCAGAAGAATATAGCAAAACCGAGATACTGACGATCGAGAGTGTGGAAAAGATTATCGAAGAGATTCCAAGAGCAAAGATAGTAACGATTGACAAGGAAAAACAGACTTTTACATTCACAGAAAATGGAACAGTGTACCGGGGAGTAATCAGTCCGTTAGGAATCTGGTATATCGAAAATGTCACAGTGTCAATCAGTAAACCGCAAATTCGATCAATTACTCCAACTTCAACTCCAACGCCTACGCCAAC
>JASEJS010000033.1:0-4654 GCA_030016765.1 Patescibacteria group bacterium | reverse complement strand
CCAACGCCTACGCCAACACCTACTCCAACTCCGACACCACCAGCTCCAGCTCCTGGTTTTCCAGGGTGGCTGAAAGGACTATTGGTTGCTCTGATTGTCGGCGGTGGGGCGGGAGCAGCTTTCCACCTCTTCAAATTCTTTAAGAAGAAAGCTAGAAAACCAGAAGGAGCTGAAAAGCAGGTAGAGATTACTCCGCAAGACATCGCTGCGGCAGCGAAGAAGATGATGGAAGATTAAAATCTTTGCTCTCAGGAGGCGACAGGGACTTCAAAATCCAAAATTCTTATTTTTTCCTAACCCTTTTATTTTTAAAGGGGCAATAAGTTGCCTCTTTTTTAATTTTTGGTATATTAAAGCTGATGAGGAAATTTATTGTTTTTTTAATTTTTTTGGCTGCTTTAATAGGAATAGCTGGTTTTTATTATTATCAAAAAAATATTTATTCAAAAGAGATTTTGAAATTGGAAATTTTAGGTGAAAGGGAAGCAGATTTTTTAGAGGAAATTGAATATATAGTCAAATATAAAAATAATGGGAATATCCGTTTAGAGGAGCCTGAACTCATTTTTGAATATCCAGAAAATTCCTTGCCTATTGGAGAAAAAGATTTGAGAATCATTAAAAAATCAGATGAATTAGGGGGTGCTATCTATCCTGGTGAAGAAAAAACTCTTCATTTTAAAGCTAAGCTTTTGGGAAAAGAAGGAGAGGCTAAAATAGCCAAGGCCTGGTTGAGTTACAGACCAAAAAATTTAAAGGCCCAGTATGAATCAGCTACTACTTTCACTACCGTAATTAAAAAGGTTCCCTTAACTTTTGAATTTGATTTGCCGACCAAAATTGAATCAGGAAAAGAGTTTAGATTTAGGCTCAATTATTTTTCAAATGTTGATGATGTCCTTTCTGATTTAAGAGTTCAGATTGAATATCCTTTTGGTTTTGAATTTATTGAATCTAATCCTAAGTCTCTGGAGAAAGTGGAATGGGAGATTCCGGTTTTAAATAAAGGAGAAGGAGGGAGAATTGAGATTTCAGGCCGAATCTCTGGAGAGGTCGGGGAGGCAAAGATTTTTAGAGCGAAATTAGGAATCTGGAAAGAAGGAGAATTTATTTTATTGAAAGAGGCTGAAAAGGGAGTAGAGATTATAAAGCCATCTATTTATCTTCGTCAAGAAATCAATGGCAATCCACAATATGTGGCTTTACCTGGAGATTGGTTACATTTTGAAATTTATTTTAAAAACATAGGTGATGAAGATTTAAATAATTTATTTATGATTAATAAGCTGGAAGGGGAAGCCTTTGATTTCCAGACTTTAAAATCTGATTTGGGAAATTTTGAACCAGGAGATGATTCCATTATTTTTGATTGGCGAAGAGTTCCAAAACTTCAGTATTTAGCTCCAATGGAAGAAGGAAAGGTTGAGTTTTGGATAAAGCTAAAGGAAGATTTAGGGAATGTCAAAAATCCGGTTTTAAGAAACAAAGTTTTTATTTCTCAAATCAAACAAGAGTTTGTAACAAAGATTAGTTCAAAATTAGAAATTGTTCAAAAGGGTTATTTTCAAGATGAAGTTTTTGGTAATTCAGGGCCTCTTCCGCCAAAGGTTGGAGAGAAAACAACTTATACCATAATGTGGCAGGTGAAAAATTATTATTCAGATGTAAAGGAGGTGAAGGTAAAAGCAATTTTACCAATTCAAGTCAATTTAACTGGTAAAATCTTTCCTGAAGAAGAAACCTCAAAATTTGCTTTTGATTCAGAATCTCGAGAGATTGTCTGGTCAGTTGGAGATTTAGAAAGGGGGAAAGGTGTTTTCACTACTGCCCCAAATATTTCTTTTCAAATTGAGTTTTTGCCAATGGAATCTCAAAAAGGTCAAACTCCAGAAATTATTAGCCAGGCTGAGATTTCTGGTGAAGATACTTGGACAGAAACAACTTTAAAATCAACTGCTCCAGCCATAAATACTACTTTGCCAGATGATGAAACCATCACTGAAGAAATGGGAATCGTTCAATAATCAAAATTATGACTGATTTAATGTCAAAAATTGTATCTTTAGCTAAGAGGAGAGGATTTATATACCCATCTTCGGAAATTTATGGTGGTTTTGGATCTGGCTATGATTTTGGGCCTCTAGGAGTGGAGATGAAAAATAATATAAAACGAGCCTGGTGGGATGAAATGACAAAAAATCATGAAAATATTGTTGGATTGGATGCAGCAATTTTGATGAGTCCTCGAGTCTGGCAGGCCTCTGGTCATTTAACTGCAGGCTTTGCTGATGAATTAGTAGAATGTAAAAGTTGTCATAAAAGATTTAAAGCTGATGAAATTCAACACCCAAGGTTGAATAGTTTAACCTCGGGTGTTTGTCCTGAATGTGGAGGGCAATTAACTGAGCCTCGAAAATTTAATTTAATGATGAGAACTTTTGTTGGACCAGTAGAGGATGAAGCCGCTATAACTTATCTTAGAGCTGAAACCTGTCAGGGAATTTTTATGAATTATGAAAATGTTCTGAATTCAATGAGATTAAAGATTCCTTTTGGAATAGCTCAAATTGGAAAAGCATTCCGGAATGAGATTACTACCAAAAATTTCATCTTCAGAATTAGGGAATTTGAACAAATGGAAATGGAATGGTTTTGCCATCCAAAAGATGCTAAAAAATATTTCGAATTTTGGAAAAAAGAAAGATTGAATTGGTTTATAAATTTGGGAATAAAAAAAGAGAATTTAAGATTAAGAGAAGTTCCCAAAGAAGAAAGGCCTCATTATGCCGTAGAGACAGTTGACATCGAATATAAATTTCCCTTTGGCTGGGGAGAATTAGAAGCAATTAATAATCGAGGAGATTTTGATCTCTCTAATCATTCGAAATATTCTGGAAAAGACTTGAGATATTTTGATGAGAAAACTAAGGAAAGATATTTCCCTTACATTATTGAAACTTCAGGTGGAATAGAGAGGAGTTTTTTAGCTTTTTTATGCAATGCTTATCAGGAAATAAAAGGAGGAAGGACAAAAACTACAAAACCAACAAAGGAAATTGAAATTTTATTAAAACTAGACAAAAGAATTGCCCCAATTAAAGTTGCCGTTTTACCTTTAGTGAGAAATAAACCAAAAATAGTCAAAAAAGCCAAAGAAGTTTATCAATTACTGAAACCTCATTTTGTTTGCCAATACGATGAATTAGGTTCAATTGGTCGAAGATATCGTCGTCAAGATGAGATTGGCACGATTTATTGCTTGACAATTGATTTTGAATCTTTAAAAGAAGATGACCTAACTATCCGCGATAGAGATACCATGGCTCAAGAAAGAGTAAAAATTAAAGATTTAATTAAAGTTTTAAAAGAAAAAATGGAAAATTAAAAATTCTAAAAGTATCGTGCTCCAGAGCACGATACTTTCTGCTTAAATCTTTCCCAGTTATTTGAAGTTGATTTAGAAAAAGCAATTTTAGATAAAATTGAGATTCTTAAAAAGAGATATAACTTAGAATAAAAAGAAAATCTCAAAATTTTACGATCGTGAATTTTTTGAGTTTGACGGAAGCCCAATTAAGAATATAATCAAATTATTATGGTAAAAATTGTTGAAAAAAATAAAATAAAGATTGGCAAGGAACCGGTGGTAATTTTACCAAAAATGAATAAGAAAGAATATCGAGCCGCATGGCGTAATTTTGAAAAATTGCTAAAAAAGGTAAGTCGGCTTTGGAAGACAAAAAAAGGTGGTTTGGAGATTTTAAGAGAAGAACGTGAATAATTTATGTTTTGTATTGACGCCAGTATAATTATTAGCGCCGCTAACCCTAAAGAGCCTTATTTTCAAAAGAGTAAGAATTTGTTAACTCAAATTTTTGAAAGAGATTTAAAAGTGTTCCTTCCTGAAATAATAATTCCAGAAATTACCTCAGGTTTACTTCGAGCAACGGGTAATTCAAAACTTGCTTATGAATTAGCTTTAGCTTTTCGCAATGTTCTAAATTTTTCCTTTGTTACTTTGGACAGTAAATTGGCTAATCTCGCTTCCTGGGTGATTTGTAAAACTGGTCTTAAAAGTGCTGATGCAGTCTATGTTGCTCTTGCTTTTGATTATAATCTTGAATTAATTACTTTAGATAAAGAACAATTGGAAAAGGGTAAAAAACTTATAAAAGTTAGATCACTTTAAAATCTTCGTAAGTGAGACTGTGAAACAAGAAAGGGTAAAAATTAAAGATTTAATTAAAGTTTTAAAAGAAAAATTAGAAGAATAAAATTAGTTTCTGGCTACTTTTCCAATTAGTTAAAATAAAACCATCTATAATGTTAATACAGAACGAGAACAGTTCTCGTTCTGTATTGTTTAACATTAATCCATTATTAGTTTATAATGAATTTGTATGGAAGATATCAAAACTCTTTTAAAAGAACAAGAAGAGAGAATAAAAAAATATGTTACTGAGGAAGTAAAGACTCATATCGATGTTTTGAAAGAGGATTTTGATAGCAAAGTGGCATTAATTGCTGAGCAGTATGATTCGATTATAAAAAGATTAGATTCTCATGATAAAAGATTTACTTTGATTGAGAAAGAGATAGAAACGATGAGAGTAGATATAGAAATAATGGAAGTGGATATCGGATTAATTTAAAA
>JASEJS010000032.1 GCA_030016765.1 Patescibacteria group bacterium | reverse complement strand
TTGCCATTTTGATGGCCCAAATGATCAGGGAAGGGATAAAGAAGCAACAAAATATTTGATACCAAAAGGAGATTATTTAAGTGAAGCTCTAAATCAGATTGAAAGAGAAAAGGGTTTGGCTGAGATAAGGGATGAAAAAACTGCCAATTATTTTTGGCGTCAATTACTTCCTCCGTGATGAAAAAGGAAAATTTTTAAATGATATTTTAGACAAAAAGATCTGGATAAAATGGATGGAGCTTCGAATCCACAAAGAGGTAGAGGCTATTAAAACTCCTACTGGTCAGATTCCAAAATATGAAGATTTATGTTTACTTTTTAAGAAAATTTTGGGCAAAGATTATAAAAAGAAAGATTATCTAAAACAATTCACCCTCCGCATTCCCGAAAACTTAGCTAAGTTAGAGAGAGTAGAAAGATTTTATCGCCAAAAAGTTGCTGATGCTCCAGTTATTCTCTTTAAATTGCTCAAAGAACAGAGAAAAAGGCTTTTAAAAGCAAAAGAAAAATTCGGTCCTTACATTTTGCCGGAAAATTTTCTTTAAAAAATATGCGAATTTCAAAAAGAATAAGTCAAATTAATCCTTCTCTAACCTTAGCCCTCACGGCTAAAGCAAATAAAATGAGAAAAGAGGGAATAGGGGTGATCAGTTTTGCTGCTGGGGAGCCAGATTTTGAGACACCTCTTAATATTAGAAAAAAAGCAAAAGAAGCCATAGATAAAGGTTTTACCAAATATACTTTGAGTTCTGGAATCAAGGAATTAAAGGAAGCTATTGCCAAAAAATTAAAAAGAGAGAATAACTTAGATTATGATTTAGAAGAGATATTAGTTTCTTGTGGGGCAAAGCATTCCCTTTTCAATGCCATTTTAACCTTATGCAATGAAGGAGATGAGGTAATTTTGCCTTCACCCTATTGGGTAAGTTTTCCAGAAATGATAAAGATTGCTGGAGCAAAACCTAAAATTATAAAGACAACTCCTGAAAATAAATTTAAAGTTTCTCCTGATCAATTAAAAAGAGCAATCACTTCAAAGACAAAGTTATTCATTCTTAACTCTCCGCAAAATCCAGCTGGAATGGTTTACCGAGAAGATGAATTGAGAGAATTAAGTAAGATCATAATTAAATTTGGCATTTACGTTCTCTCAGATGAGATTTATGAGAAGATCATTTATAATGGCTTAAAACACAAAAGTATAGCTTCTTTAAATGAGGAAATAAAAAGATTGACTTTAGTTGTCAATGGAGTTTCAAAATCTTATTCAATGACTGGCTGGAGAATTGGCTATTCAGCTGGACCAAAAGAAATAATCCAGGCAATGGTAAAGCTGCAGGATCATTCAACTTCCAATCCTACTTCCATTTCCCAATTTGCTGCCCTTGAAGCTTTAGAAGGTCCTCAGGCTGATTTAAAGAAAATGGTCAAAGAATTTGAAAGGAGAAGAAATTATATGTTTGAAAGGTTAAATTCAATTGAAGATTTCAGCTTAATTAAACCAGAAGGAGCTTTTTATTGTTGGGTCAATATTTCAAAGATCTTTGGAAAAAATTTTAGGGGTCAGAAAATAACCAATTCTTTGGAATTTTCTGATTTACTTCTGGAAAAAGCAAAAGTAGCCATTGTTCCTGGTTCAGCTTTTGGTGATATAAATTTTTGCCGAATTTCTTTTGCCACTTCAATGGAAGATATTGTTAAAGGTCTAAATAGAATTGAGAAATTTGTTAAGGAACTGAGAAAATGAAAATTATTTGCTTAGATTTAGAGGGGGTTTTGATACCTGAAATTTGGAGAGAAATTGCTAAAAAAACAAAAATTGAGGATTTAAAATTGACTACCAGAGACCTCCCCGATTACGATTTTTTGATGAAAAGACGCTTAAAAATTTTGAGGGAAAATAATATAAAATTAAAAGATATTCAAAAAATCATCAAAAAGATGAAGCCCTTTAAAGGGGCAATTAATTTTTTAAATTGGCTGAGAAAAAATTTCTTAGTAATTATTCTTACTGATTCTTTTTACCAATTTATTAATCCTTTAAGAGAAAAACTTTTTTATCTGCCAATTTTTTGCAATCAATTGAAAATCGATAAAGCAGGTTTTATTAAAAATTATCAGCTAAGATTGAAAGGTGGAAAAAAAGAGGCAATCAAATTATTGAAAGCTTTAGGTTTTGAAATCATTGCCATTGGCGATTCCTATAATGATTTAGAAATGTTAAAGGAAGCTGATTTTGGTTTATTATTTAATCCACCAAAAAATATAATTAAAAAAAATTTGAAATTCGAAATTGTCAAAAATTATCAAGATTTGAAATTTAAATTGAAAAGTGTTATTAAAAAATAATGGATTTAAAAATTATCAAAAAAATTGATCCCAAAATGGCTGGACTTATTGAGAAAGAAGAAAAGCGTCAGCAAGAGACGCTTACTTTAATTGCTTCAGAAAACTATCCATCAAAAGCAGTCAGGGAAGCTTTAAGTTCAATTTTTGTTGCCAAATACGCTGAGGGAAGACCATATAAAAGATATTATGCTGGCCAAGAATTTATTGACAAAATGGAGACTTTAGTTGAAGAAAGAGCAAGGGAAGTTTTTGGATTAGATTCTAAGGTTTGGGCAGTAAATGTTCAACCTCTGTCTGGGACTCCGGCAAATTATGCTGTCTGGCGGGGACTACTGAAATTGGGGGACAAAATAATGAGTCTCCATTTGCCCCATGGTGGTCATTTGAGCCATGGTTCTCCGGCTTCATTAGTTGGTAAAGATTTTAAAATTGTTAATTATTTTCTGGATAAAAATGGCTGGCTCAATTATGATGAAGTTGAAAAATTGGCTGAAAAAGAAAAGCCTAATTTAATTATTGCTGGCTATTCGGCTTATCCCAGAATTGTTGATTTTAAAAGATTTGGAGAAATTGCCAAAAAAATTGGGGCTTATTTTGTGGCTGATATTGCCCATATTGCTGGTTTAATTGCTGGTAAAGTCCATCCCAGCCCCTTTCCTTATGCTGATGTGGTAACGACAACTACCCATAAGACTTTAAGAGGACCGAGAGGAGCAATCATTTTTTGTAAAAGAGAATTAGAAAAGAAAATCTTCCCTATTGTTTTTCCTGGAATTCAAGGGGGGCCTCACGAGCATAGCATTTGTGCAATTGGGGTTGCTTTGAAAGAAGTAATGAGCCAAAAATTTAAAAGATATGCCAGACAGATTGTTAAGAATACAAAAGCCTTGGCAGCTGAATTGAAAAGGTACGATTTTAATCTGATTTCCGGTGGGAGCGACAATCATTTAGTTTTGATTGATTTGAGGAACAAGAACATCAGTGGAAAGCCGGCTCAGGAGCGATTGGAACAAGCCGGTATAGTAATAAATCGAAATACTATACCGACTATACCTGTTGATGTGCCAAGACAATCGCCCTTTGATCCTTTGGGAATGCGATTAGGGACACCGGCCCTGACTACGCGGGGAATGAAAGAAAAAGAAATGAGAAAGATTGCTTTTTGGATAAATGAAGTAATTTCAAAACCGAAATCTATTCCTCGAGTTAAGCAGGAAATTAGAAAGCTCTGCCAGAAATATCCTATTCCATAATAAATTAAAAAAAGACTACAACCCGCCCGCCACCCTCCCGCCTTCGGCGGGCCCCTGTTAAAAAACTCTGTCGAAAATTTCCATACCTTAATTAAAATGAGTAAGTCGGTATTACAATGCATTAATCCTCAATGTGGGAAAAGATACAATGCCTTAGAAATTAGATATCGTTGTGATTGTGGAGAACTTTTAGATGTAATTCATGATTTTGAGAGTTTCAATCGCACTGGAGAAATGTGGAGAAAAGAATTCAAAAAGAATCTTCAATTACCAGCTTTTTTCCGATTCAAAGATATTCTTTTACCTGATTTGCCCGAAGAGAAAATAGTTACCCTTTTTGAAGGTGATACTCCCTTATATCTGGCCAATCGAGAATTGCAAAGGATTTTTGGAATTAAAAGATTGTATTTTAAACACGAAGGAATGAATCCAACTTTAAGTTTTAAAGATAGAGGCATGGTCGCTGGAGTTTCCTGGGCAAATTATTTAGGAGTAAAAATTGTTGCTTGTGCCAGTACTGGAGATACTAGTGCTTCAATGAGTGCTTATGCTGCTTTTGCTGGTTTAAAGAGGGTGGTTTTGCTTCCAGAAGGAAAAATTAGTTTGGAGCAACTCTGTCAACCAATTTCTTCTGGAGCAATTGTTCTCGGGCTTCAAACAGATTTCGATGGTTGTATGAAACTTGTTCAAGAGTTAACGGCTAAACACCCTATTTATCTTTTAAACTCAATGAATCCATTTAGGATTGAGGGCCAAAAGATAATTGGATTAGAAACAATCTCTCAGCTTAATTGGAAAGTTCCAGATTGGTTTATCATTCCTGTAGGAAATGCCGGCAATATTTCAGCTTTAGGTAAGGGCTTAAGAGAAGCCTATGAGTTAAAAATCATAGATTCCCTTCCTCGTCTTGCTGGAATTCAAGTTGAAGCAGCCAATCCTTTATACCAAAGTTATAAAAAAAATTTTTCTGATTTTAAACCAGTGGTTGCCCAAAAGACTACTGCTTCGGCAATTCAAATTGGGAATCCAGTTTCAGCTAAAAAAGCAATAAGAGAGATTAAATACTTTAATGGAGTTTTTGAGGAAGTTTCTGAAAAGGAACTTTTAGATGCAAAAGCAATTGTTGATTCAGCTGGGATCTCCATTTGTCCTAACTCTGCTACGGCTGTTGCTGGAATGAAGAAATTGAGAGAAGCAGGGGTGATTCGAGAAAAAGATTTAGTGGTGGTTATCCTCACTGCTCATGGAAGTAAATTTTCTCAAGCGACGATTGACTATCACAAAGATCCAAAATCAACCTATTCAAATCCACCAAAAACCCTTCCTCCAACCTTAGAAGCAATCGAGAGGGCTTTAAACCTCTAATTAAAGTTAAAATAAAATTAAGATGGTAAAAATTTTAGATGGTAAAAAGCTTTCAGAAAAAATTTTGAAGAAGATTAAAGAAGAAATCAAAAATCGCTGTCTGAAACTCAGCTTGGCAGTAATTCAGGTTGGAGAAAATAAGGTTTCTGAAATTTTTATTAATCAAAAGAAAAAGGCCTGTGAGAAAACAGGCATTGATTTTAATTTATTTAAATTTCCGGCGGGGGTCGGACCCCCACAACTGAAAAAAGAAATTGAAAGAATCTGTCAAAATCTAGAAAATTCAGGGCTAATTATTCAGTTACCTCTGCCAAAGAAATTTTCAACTGATGAGTTTTTAAATTTAATTCCGGCCGAAAAGGATATTGATGTTTTGTCAGAAAAAAGCTTGGGCAAATTTTATCAAGGAAAATTAAAGATTTTGCCACCAATTGTGGCTGGAATTTTAGAACTGCTGAGGAGTTATAAAATTAAATTAAAAGGAAAGAATGTTGTCTTGCTCGGCGCCGGAAGATTGGTTGGCTTACCCTTGGCTGTTCAGTTAATAAGAGAAAAAGCTACTGTTTCAGTTTTAAATGAATTTACCAAACAGCCAGATGATTTTACCAAAAAAGCCGATATCTTAATTTCTGGGGTTGGGAAACCCGGTTTAGTTAAAGGCAATATGGTTAAAAAAGGAGTAATAGTCATTGATGCTGGCACAAGCAGAATAAAGGGTAAATTAGTTGGCGATGTTGATTTCAAATCGGTTTTAAAAAAAGCCAGTTATATCACTCCTGTTCCTGGTGGCGTCGGTCCTCTGACCGTGGCCTGTCTCTTGGAAAACTTGGTAAAACTTAATGAAAATGTTTAATCTCACAGATTAAATAAGTTCATTTTTAAACTATTTTTCCTTACTCGAAGTTTCTGAAACTTTTCTGAGCTGCAAAGAGACTAAGACAACAATGAGTGTTACGAGCACTGCGTAAATAAACTTCCCAATCAATTCACTCTTTTTAGGAAAAAGGGTTTCAAATAACGTCTCTATCGCTTCGTTCCAGGCCAAAGCCGCCACTAATCCAAAACCGCCCAAAATCAGGGTGATTGTTTTTTCTTTAAATTCTTTTTTTACCTCTTCAATGCTGTTTTTGATTTTATTTAAGGGTGGTAATTTTTTATTTTCCATAAGTGCTGTATTTTAAAGATAGTCTGATCGATATATTAGATTTTAATTTTTGTATATTTCTTCCTTTTTTCTTTTGAAATTTTTTCAATCGCTTTTTCGGCAATAATCCTTTTTCTTTTTAGACACGGAAGGTTTTCTTTGTAATAAATCCATTTTAATAACTTTATTGACTCTTTTTTTGCAAATTTTATATCCCACATTGGAACACAATTTGGTGTAGCAGGAGGTTTATAAATAAACGCTCCTTTAGCTCCGTTATTTTGATTAATTTTTCTGTAAAGCCAGCTAATGTGATTATTACTTGCCGATGTAAATCTTATAAAAATTCTTTGATTTGTATATGTACGACCTCGATATGTATTATAGCGATCCATATAAGTGTTTATACTTCCGTCACCGTCCAGATGCCCCCTTAAAAAATCGGGGAAGTATTTATCAGGGATTTTTAACTCCCCAAGAGTATAAGTTTTTCGTGGAGATAATCCAATCTTTACTAACCATCTATAAAATTGGACATTACCAAACTGTACTCTATAAGCACGCTTGCTAGCCCATCCATTATTAAATGTTTCTGATATTTTATTGGAGAGATTTAAACATTTTTTAAAAGTTTTCAATAACTGAACATCGCAGGATCTCATTGTCATATGGCGTCCATCTCCACTCAAATTACCATCCGTAGTCAATAAACCAATCGCATAAGCCAGTTCTGGTGACCATTCAAATTCTTTGCCGGGTAATTTAGCTTTAGGCATAAAATTGTGCCCGGGGTGGGACTCGAACCCACATGTCCTTTTGGGACAATAGATTTTGAGTCTATCGCGAATACCAATTCCGCCACCCGGGCAGATTCTCATTCAAATTTCGGCAGTTTTTAAGATAATTTCAAAACAAAAAATCTAACTTAGACTTCTCTTTTTTTCGCCTCATGGCTCAAAAGTTTAATCAGACCCCTGAAAAGAGGTATCTGATTTTCAATAAATTGTTTCATGGCCCTATCCTTATCAATTTCCTTGCTTTTTGACCAGGCGCGCAACACTCTAAGTTGGGCTTCCACTTTTACTATTTTCTCTTTTTCTGGCTTCACTTCTTTTTGCCGGGGGAGAGATAAGTTAAATGAAAGTTCCTTACCATATTCACCTCTTTTTGCTTGTTCCCTGGCTTTTTCATTAAATTCATTGATAATTTCTTCCAGTCTTCGAGCTTTTGCAAATTCGTCTGTCATGTCGGCCGGACCAAATTTATGTTGCTTGATTTTGATATCTTGTTTTATAAACGCCAATGCCGATTTTTCTATTTCTTCTATGTATTTCAAATGGCTTTTTATTGTTTCAGTAAGCTTTTTTCCTTTTCAAATTTTCTAGCTTCAAACTGGGGTCTCATTTCTTCTCTCATAATTATTATTTGTCTTCTGAATACCTTCCTTTTG
>JASEJS010000031.1:1512-7597 GCA_030016765.1 Patescibacteria group bacterium | reverse complement strand
TGAAAAAATCCAAAATATTATGAACCAAACACTTCCACTTTTAGGTTTTTGGAGTAAAAAATTATGACATATTTTATAATTTTAGAATCAATTACAATCTTTTTAGCTTTTCTAGTAAATATAGGAGTATTTTATTTCTTGATTAAACTTTTCAATCGGTCAGTTAAATTTTTAACAGCGTTAAAATTAATTTTATTATATGAAGCAGGATTTTTCTTTTTCTGGATTATAGATCCAGCTCGCTTGTTTTACTTTTTCCCATTAGGACTTCGAGCAGTTTTATATCCCGTATATCTTTTAGTTTCTGTTGTGGTTTTATTCTTATTTCTTTATTTTCTGATGCAGAAGCTCTCTCTACTTAATTTTAAAAAGACCCTAATCGTTTTCTTAATAATATTTTTTATCATTACTCCTTTTCTCTCTTATTGCCGTGCAGCACTCGCTTATTCGATGACGAAATCATTTTTCTCAGATATTGCTTCAGAATTATCCATTTTTAATGAAATGATTAAAACTTTTACCTTTCAAGCCCTACCCCCATCAGCAAAGGCAATTAAAATACTTAATATAATAGATGACAGCCTTTTAGGTGGAAAGTTTTTCAAAGAACTGCGTTGGTTTATCATAACGAGATGATTTATGAATCAATTCTTCTCTAAAATTTGGATTCTCGCCATTTTCATTATTCTCTTTGCCGGAGGAATTTTGGCTTGGCAGTATTTTGGTGTACCAAAAGAAGAAGGTAAAGTGCCAAAAGAAAAAGTGTCAAAGAAAATTGTTGAAGATGAAACCGTCAATTGGAAGATTTATAGGAATGAAAAATATGGGTTTGAGATAAAATATCCTCCAAAATATAAATTAAAAGAAGAATTTGAAGAATATATGACAGAGCCCGGAGAAAAAGGTAAGCAGCTGATAGAAATTTTACTTGATGAGAAAATTATTGACTCCCACTGTTACAAAAGTTCACTACAAAAAATGTATCTCAGAATTAATGAAACTGATAACAGTTCAGTTTCTTGTTCGAAAGAGAAAGTTTTCGTCCCTACTCCTTCAGAAGAATACAAGAAAAAAATATCCTTACAATTAACAAAAAAGGGTTGGCCAGAAAGTAAAGAAATTAATGGTATTAATTTTTACAGAAGGCATTTTGTCAGTCATGCGATGGGAGGTAAAGCCTATTCTGATTATGCTTATCAGAGTTTTCACGACAATAAATGTTACAAAATAGGCATAGAAGTTTATTCTACTCATAGTTTCGGCTTTGTGGATGAATGTCCTCCTTCTTTGAGGAATTCTTTCCAATATAAATCTCTTTTTAAAGAAGAAGATAAAAAAATTCAAGAGATATTTTTTCCAATGCTTTCTACTTTTAGATTTTTCGAATGAGAGCAAAAACATGAAAAAAAATTATAAAGAATTTATAAAAGAAACAATAGCTTGCGATTTTTTAGTTTTTTATTTATAGTCTTTACTTTGGTCCACTAACTTCATTAATAGATAAGATATTTTCTACTTTTAGTTTTTTGGAATAAGAAATATGAAACAATGTCTTTAAAATCAATATCACTTTCACAAAAAATCTTTTTCCTAAGCTTTATTATTGGTTTGACTATTCTTTATCTTCTTCCTACTGATGAGTTTGGGATAAAGTGTGGTTCTAAAAGCTTTGTTCCTTTTGTAGTAATATTGCTAATGGTATTGATACCACTATCAGCATTAATTATTGAACGGGCGAGAAAAAGAATTTCCAATTTGGTTTTCGGTGGAATTTTCATACTATTGATATTATTTGTTTTTAGTGTGGGTCTTATGATACTAGGTCACGGTACTCGTTGCGTACCTTCCTGGCAAAGAACATTAGCTGATATGCGTCAATTAAGGAGGGCTCAAGAAATATTTTATAAAAGCAATAATAGATATGCGGATACTCAGGAAGAACTTATTTCCGCTGGTATTTTGAGTGCAAAATTTAAAAATTTAGCTACAAGTAAAGAATTTACAGATAGAGATGGAGGGGGGATAGAAGGTAGCGATAACGATCCTGAAACCTGGTTAGCAACTACCCATTTGCAGTATCAAGAAATTGACAAATGGTGCAGAGTGATAAACAGAGATTATTGGTTTACTTGCAATCAAGACGGTTGCTATAAAGAAGAATAAGTACTTTTTTGCTTGTTACAATATGTTAAATTTATAAACTGTTATGAATTGCGTTTTTCTAAAATTTGGATTATAGTTATTTTATTTGTTTTTATCGCTGGAGGAATTTTAGCTTGGCAGTATTTTGGTGTACCAAGAGAAGAAGGTTAAAGCGCCAGAAGAAAAAGTTCCAAAAAAAATTATTCAAAGTAAAACTATCAATTGGAAAAGTTATTGGAATGAGGAGTATGGGTTTGAGGTGAAGCATCCTAAAGATTGGATTCTGACAGGAAATTCTATTAGTAAAAATAATTGCCACTTTGATATTTATAACTTAACAAAAGACAAATTTACTGAAATGATTGCTTATATCGAAAAAGGAGGGACTAATGGATGTTTAATAGAATCAATTTCTATAAATGAGATCGAAGCAAGAAATGCTCGCTGTAGTGCGAAGTGGGATGCCGAGAATTATAATGGTTATTATCTAAATTGGAATAAAAAATTTTTCCGAATTTTTCCATGGGATGAAAAAAATTACTATTTAAAGCCCAGAGAACCCATGCCCTCTAATTTTCTTGAATGTGATAGAATTTTTAACCAAATGCTTTCTACTTTTAAGTTTTTGAAGTAAAATAAAATTGGAAATAAAAATATGCAAATTCAAAAGGAATTTGGTTTTTCTAAAATTACTTTAATTATTTTAATTACTTTTTTGGTCGGAGCTGGAATTATTGGAGGTATTTTCTATTGGCAGAAAAAAGAAGTTCAACCACCATCTCAACCTCCATTAGTTCAACCACCAATTTCTCCTTCACCATCTCAGCCAGTTGAACTGGCTGTAGCTAAACGTTTAATTAAATCAGAAGATATTGTTTTAGAGAAAGTCGATGTTGTTCCACAAATTCCTAAATATAATCTTCCACTTAAAACTGAAGATATTTCTAATTGGCAGAAATTTTCTAAAAAAATTCAGCTTAATCCCAAAGCTTTATCTTTGTTAGAAAAAAATGGTTTTGTCGTTATTCCTACACCAAAAGAGATCGGTGATAAACCAGATGATTTTGTTGAATTTTACTCTACTTTAAAAGCAAAGGATTTGCCAATTTTTATTACCACTGATTCCCTTTTACACTATTATCATATCTTTTTTGATACGACTTTAATGAAATTGGAAAAAGACCTGTTTTACCCAGATGTTTGGCAAATGAGTAAAGATTTTTTTGATGATGCTCTTTTGCAATATAGCAATACTTCCGGAGATTTAAAAGAGGCAGCCAAAAGAAATTTAGCTTATTTCTCGGTAGCTCTGGAGTTACTAAAGCCAAAAAGCAATCAGGTTGCCACAAAGAAGAATATCAAGAAAGAAATTGATTGTTATGGCCCAGAAGAATATTGTGATGAAATTATTTCCACCCAACTAAGAGAAGGAAAATTTTTTAATTTTTTTAATGAACAAGAAGCCAAAAAATATACTTTTGAAGTCCCAAATTTTGTAAAGGATTTGGTTCAAAAAGAAATTGAATTAATTGAAAAGCATGAGGGTTGGAAATTTTCTCCAATTTTTGTTTATAAAGAAGATTATTCCCAGTATGTTCCCAGGGGTCATTATACTAAATCAGAAAAGTTAAAAAATTATTTTAAGGCAATGATGTGGTATGGAAGAATGACTGCTTTGATTAAAGGTTCTCCGGTTTTGCCCAAAGGAGAATCTATGTGTACGGGTCCAATGAACGGAATTGTTTCCGAATATGATGCTAAAATTCAGACTCTGCAAGCCAGTTTAATTGCCAATAAATTTTCCCAAAGTAAAGATATTCAAGGAAGGTGGACGAGAATGTATGCTATCACTGGCTTTTTTGTTGGTTTTTCTGATGATTTAGGACCCTACGAGTATAGCGCTGTGTTAAAGAGTTTATTTGGAGGAGAAGTTAAGTCCCAAAATTTGGAAGAGAAATATTCAGAGGTTAGAGATACTCTTTTAAATCTTCCTTACAATCCAAAAATTTATGGAGGTTTAGGGGCTTGCGAACTATTTATGCCCTGTCCACCTCTATCAGATACAGAAATTCAAGAATTAAAGGTTCAAGCAAAAAAACTTTTGGAAGAAACAAAAGGATTTCGGTTGATGGGACAGAGATTTACTATTGATTCTTGGCTATTTTCAGAAATTGTTTCTCCTTATTCGGGTGAATATACTGGAGAAAAACTTCCTTTACCTACTGATAAAAAGCCTTTTACTTTTACCTGGGACGATCCTTATTTTGAATATAGAAAAAATCGTCCTTTTACTTGGGTTAAAACTGAAGTCAAAACCTGTCCTTCACCAGCTGAAAGAGAGGTAAAGGGTTTTCCAAGAAGTTTGGACATAATGGCCTTATTTGGCTCAAAAAGGGCAAAAGAAATTTTAGAAGATTTAGGTGACACAAAATATTCAGATTATGAAAAGAAATTTTCCGAATTAAAACAAGAAATAGATTCTCTTTCTATCGATGATTGGTTTAAAAACCTTTATTGGAATTGGCTTTATGTTTTGAGGTCTTTATTAGATGAATTTGGTGAAGGTTATCAAACTTTTATGCAAACTAAAGCCTGGCAGGATAAAGAATTAAACACAGCTTTGGCCTCTTGGTCAGAGTTAAGACACGATACAATCTTATATGTAAAACAGAGTTACACAATGGCTGAAAAGGGAGGTGGAGAAGAAGAACCACCGATTGTGGGTTATGTCGAACCAGTGCCAGAATTTTATGCTCGTCTTTTGACCTTAACGAAAATGACCAACAAAGGACTAAAAGGATTAGTGCCTCAAGAAGAATTAGAAAAATTACAAATAGAATATGCTTTAGATAGATTTTCTGAAATATTAAGCAGATTATTAGAGATTTCCAAGAAAGAATTAGAAAATAAGAAACTAACTGAGGATGAATATTATTTCATTGAGAGTTTTGGCAGTATTTCTGAAGGATTAATTAAGACAGTTTCAGAGGGAGAGGTTGACCCTGATATATTTAAGACTGTTTTAATTGCTGATGTTCATACTGAAGATAATACCAAAAAAGTTTTAGAAGAAGGAGTAGGTTATATTAAAACTTTAGTTGTGGCTTATAAACTCCCTGAAGGACATATTTTAGTTGGCGTGGGTCCGGTATTCAGTTATTACGAATTTAAGCAG
The DNA here is from genome assembly GCA_030016765.1 of Patescibacteria group bacterium. Classification (GTDB taxonomy): domain Bacteria; phylum Patescibacteriota; class Minisyncoccia; order Minisyncoccales; family JASEJS01; genus JASEJS01. The sequence goes on along the minus strand of JASEJS010000031.1, from coordinate 2,280 downwards.
CCAATGGAAAGGAGATTAACTGATGAAGCCTGGAGGGGAATGTTAGATTCAAAACATCCTCTTGAGCCTGAATGGATAAAAAGTTTTTCTGAGTAAATTCAGAGTTTTTATTTTTCCAAAAATTCTTTTACTAAATCTTCGGCCTCTTTTCGCTCTTTTAACCAGATAATTCTCTTGTCTTTTTTAAACCAGGTCATCTGGCGTTTGGCAAAATGTTCACTTTCTTTTTGGATTTTTTCTAACATTTCATTGTATTTGATTTTTCCTTGAAGATATTGGGCAATAAATCGATATTCTAAACCGAATTCTTCTAATCTTTTCCAAGATAAACCTGATTTCCTTAATTTTTTAACCTCAGCAATCATACCCCTCTTCAACCTTTTTAGCAATCGCTCTCTGATTAAGGAGCTTAGCTCCTTTTTTTCTTTTTTAATGCCAATCATCAAAACGGGGTAGGGTAGAGGTCTTTTCTTTAAAATAGGGACAGGTCCAATTTTTTTGACAATCTCTAAAGCTCTAATTAACCTTCGTTTATTTTTTGACTCTATAGTTTTAGCCCTCTGTGGATCGATTTTTTTCAACTGATTGAAAAGTTCTTTTGTTGTTTTTTTCTCCAATTTTTTTCTTAATTCCCAATCTGGCGGAACTTCAGGAATTACTATTCCATCTACTACAGCTTGAATGTAAAAACCAGTTCCACCACAAAGAATGGGAATTTTACCTTTTTTAAAAATTTTATTTATCGCTTTAAGAGCCAATTTTCGGTAT
>JASEJS010000031.1:0-1412 GCA_030016765.1 Patescibacteria group bacterium | reverse complement strand
AAAGGAACATCATCTTTCATTTTAAAAGCAGCTGTCCCTGGTCGAGGAGAGTATTTGGCAATGTAAGCCATATTAAACTTTATTTCTTTGAATAATTTTACAGTATTTTCAAACTGCTCTTTAGTTTCACCAGGAAAACCGACAATTACATCGGTTGATAAATTAATATCAGGAATTTCTTCTCTAATTTTTTTAACTAAATTTTTGTATTCTTCAATTGTATAAGGCCGATTCATCTTTTTTAAAATTTCATTATCGCCAGATTGAACTGGTAAGTTTAAATATTTGGCAACCTTTTCAGAATTAGCTATTGTCTCAATTAATTCATCAGAAAAATTTTTAGGATTTGGAGTAATAAATCTAATTCGAAAGTTTCCTGGAAGGTCATTAATCATTTTCAATAATTTAGAAAAGTTTATTGAAGAATCAGTAGGAGAAGTATAATCATTAACATTCTGGCCCAAAAGCCAGATTTCTTTAAATCCCTTTTTAACTACATTTTTTACTTCCTTTAAAATTTGGTGGTGATCGCGGCAAACCAAGGGGCCTCGAGTAAAAGGAACAGCACAATAAGAACAAAAATTATTACAACCATTGGAAATAGAAACAAAGGCTAAGAAATTATTCTGATATTTGGGCCTTATCTTTAAATAATCGACAGAATAATTATGCCATGGCATAGATATTCCGGTTGAAGATTTTTGAGAGTTAAGGATTTTTGGCCATTCTAATAAATTTTTAATGTCTAAAATTAAATCAAACCTTTTTTTGAATTTTTCCCTATCTTCTTTTAAAATACAGCCAGTTAAGATAGTTTTTAAATTTGGTTTTTCTTTTTTTAAATTTTGAAATTTTGGCCAAAGTCCATAAACCCTATCTACTGCTGATTGCCTAACTGAACACATATTGACCAAAATTAAATCAGCCTCATCGATTTTTGAAGCTTCCTTATAACCTCTATTTTCTAAAATTGTAGCAATACGTTCTGAGTCACTTTTGTTCATTTGGCATCCATAAGTAATAATAAAATATTTCATAATTATTAGACTGTTGAATAATTATGTTTAATTTTTTTTCAGAGACTCTTCACTTCCAGAATTATAAAATTTACACCATGGTGTAAAAATTATAATTCTAGAGGATGTTACTTAATAAAGTATTCGAAACTCTCAATTATATTTTACAATAAAAAACAGCCTTTTTCAAGGCTGTTTTTTATTATTTACATCTTAATCTCTCTTTTAGAAGGGAATAATCTCCTTTGGAAGAGGGCTGGGTGGCTTTTTCTCCTCCTTTTCTTCTTTACACATTCCTTTATAAGCGATTTCTACCTTAGCCATTTTGGCAAAGCATTCATTAGAATAAGTTTTCCCATCTACTCCACAAACTGGTTCCCAAATCATTGGACAAAC
>JASEJS010000030.1 GCA_030016765.1 Patescibacteria group bacterium | reverse complement strand
AATGGAGCTCATAGAAAAGTTTGAGAGGACTTATAAGCAGTACCAGAAAGAAAAAGAAGAAAGGCGAGAAAAGGCAAAGCGAGTAGAAGGTTTTGTCAGTGAAGTAGAGAAAAAACTCGAAGACACGGAGTATGCGGTAATTACTGTAAAGGATGAAGACAAAGAAATTGCAATAGGAAAGAAATGGGTAGGAATCCACCCCACGGATAAACCTGAGTTATGGACCTTTTATATAGATAGGGAAGACCAGAAAACAAGAACAGAAGTAATTACTAGCATCACTGGGCATTTCTATGAAGTGCTAAAAGGAGCTATTGAAAATCCTGAGAAGACAGAGATTCAAATTCGAGAAATAGATATCGATGATTTTGAACCATCTTATAGAGGCGAGGTAGAAGAGTTTTTAAAAGAGAAAACCACAAAGTAAAATTTTCTAATATACAGGTTAGGAAAAACAAAAGAGTAAAAATTTTTTATTTTTTCTCCTTCCCTTATTTTTTAATTTAGAAATTTAATTTGCAAATTAGAAAAAGCCTTGAAGCTTTTGCTTCAAGGCAGGAGAAAGTTCTTTCAAATTATCCGAAATAATCTTATCTATTTAATTTTGCTTCAAGCATACTGACTCTTCTTTCCAAAGCAACAAATTCATCTCGGGAGATTTTCTGCTTGAGTTCATTCTTAATAAATTCGATGTCGAGCTTGATTATTTCTAAAATATCTTCAATTAATTGTTTAAGATTTTCCTCAGTCATATTCCCAATTTAAGGATATCATTTCAAAAATTACTGTCAAGCTAAAAATTTTTATTTTCTACTTTCCAAGGCTGAACTTAAGGTTTCTTCATCGGCGTATTCCAGTTCTCCGCCTACTGGCAAACCTCTCCCTAATCGAGTGATTTTTTTATTTAGGGGTTTGAGTATTCTTTCTAAATATAAGGCCGTGGCTTCTCCTTCAGTAGTAGGATTAGTAGCAATGATGAGTTCTTTAAAATCAGCTTGAGATATCCCAAATTTTTCTGGGTTTTTTATTCTCTCTAAAAGTTCCTCTGTTCTTATTTTTTTAATATCCTCTTTTTTAAGAGTAGAAACCGTTCCTCCTAAAATAAAATAAAGACCATTATATTTTTTAGTCTTTTCAATTGAAATTAAATCGCTCTCTTTTTCAACAATACAAAGTAAAGTTTTATCTCTGGAAGGATCAGCACAAATTTGGCAAAGTTCTCCTTCGCCTTCAAAAAAATTAAAACAGAAAGGGCAGATTTTAATTTCTTGCTTTAAAGCTGAAATTGATTTTATTAATTCTTCTATCTCTCCTTTTGATGATCTTAATAAATAAAAAACAAGGCGGGTAGCAGTTCGTGGTCCCACTGTAGGAAATTTTGAAAATAAATCAATGAGTTTTTGAATTAGAGGAGGATAGGTCATTCTGTTTCATATATTTTTTCTAATTTTCTAAAACTCACTGTTCTTTCATCAAAGTATAATTCAACTTTTCCTACCGGTCCATTTCTGTGTTTGGCAATAATGATATCGGCAATATTTTTTCTGGGAGTATCAGGACGATAGCGATCTTCACGATAGATAAATAAAACTACATCGGCATCTTGCTCCAAGCTCCCGCTTTCTCTGAGGTCAGCCAATCTTGGAATCTGGGGAGATCTACTTTCAACTGCTCGAGAAAGCTGGGATAAAGCCAAAACTGGAACATTAAGCTCTCGGGCTAAACCTTTTAGAGATCTAGAGATTTCAGTTATTTGACGAACTACTGGTTCGGCTGGATTTCTTGGCTCTATTAATTGTAAATAATCAACTACAATTAAACCCAAACCATTTTCAGCCTGTAATCTTCTAGCCATTGCCTTCATCTGTAAAATATTTGGAGAGGCAGCATCATCAATATAAATTGGAGCTTCAGATAAAACTCCCAAAGCCCGCTGAATTCTCGTAAAATCATTATCCTCTCCTTGATCAGATAACCTTCCGGTTCGAAGCTTCCATAAATCAATTCCTGCCTGGGAAGCAATTAATCTATCTACCAATTGATCTTTTGACATCTCCAGACTAAATATCCCCACTGGTGATTTTTCCGAAATAGCAATGTGAGCGGCAATGTTAGTTGCCAAGGCACTTTTTCCAAGGCCAGGTCGGGAAGCTAAAATTATTAAATCAGATTTTTGAAGACCAGCTAAAATATTATCTAAATCAGTAAAGCCAGTGGGAAGACCGCGAGGAATTTTCTTGTATTTTGATAATTTATCAATTCTTTCAAAGGCTTCTTCCAGAGCACTTTTTACTGGTAAAAAATCTTGGGTCAAACCAGCTTGGGCAATGCTAAAAATTTTTTTTTCAGCCTGATCTAATAAAACCTCAACATCTTCTGATTCATTGTAGCCCATTAATCCGATTTCCTGGGAGGCTTCGATTAAATCTCTTAGAATTTTTTTTCGCTGAACAATTTTAGCATAGCTTAAGACATGGCTGGCAGTGGGAACAGAATTGATCAATTCGGTTAAGAAACTTATCCCCCCAACTTCTTCCAGCAAATCTTTTTCTTTAAGTCGATTAGAAACTGATAAAAGGTCAATTGGCTCCCCTTTTTCGAAAAGATCTAGTATGGCCTGATAAATCTCTTGGTGAATTCCTTTATAAAAATCAGGAGGCTTCAAAAAATCAGCCACTTTTATGATGGCATTTTTATCCAACATCAAACAGCCAAGCAGAGATTTTTCAGCCTCAATATTCTGAGGTGGCAATCTCTCTGGTAATTCAAAGTTTGAAGATTTATTAACCATCAATTATAATATAGCAAAGCTGCCGATTATGTCAAAAAAACTTAGAGTTGGTTTAATTTCTTTTCACAATTTTTCTCAGCCAGGAGGGGTAAAAAGGCATGTCTTGGGATTGTATCAGGAATTTAAAAAAAGAGGAATTTACTCAAAAGTAATTGCCCCTAGAAGAAAAAGAGCAGAAAATTATGGAAAAGATATTATTCTTTTGGGAACTTCATTCCCTTTTCCTTTTAGTGGAAGTAAGTCAGATTTTAGTATCAATTTTAATCCCTTAGCTATTAAAGGGCTTCTTGAAAAAGAAAAATTTGATATCTTGCATTTTCACAATTTTGGCTTCCCTTCCACCCTCCAAATTTTAGAAAGGTCTGATGCTCTAAATATCTTGACTTTCCATGCCAATGTTTTTCATAGCAAATTTCTGAAAAAATTCCCTGGGTTTTTATATCTTTTAAATAAACTTGTTCAATGGAAAATCCACGGAATAATTGGAGTAGCTCCTCTAACCTTAAAAATTTTTAAAAATTACAAAGGACCAAAAATAGTAATTCCAAATGGAATAGATTTAGAAGAATTTAATCCCAGAGGAGCAAAAATTGAAAAATTCTCCAAAGATAAAATTAATCTTTTGTTTGTGGGCCGAATTGAAGAGAGAAAAGGATTGATCTATTTATTAAAAGCTTTTAAAATCTTGCTGGAAAAGTTTCCTAATAAAATCAGATTATTTGTGGTGGGAGAAGGAGATTTAAAAGAAGAATGCCAAGATTATGTAAAAGAAAACAATCTAAAAGAAGTTCATTTTGAAGGTGAAATTACTGGGGAAAAATTGCCAGCTTATTATCGAAGCTGTGACATTTTTATTAGCCCAGCTATTTTTGGCGAAAGCTTTGGATTAGTTTTATTGGAAGCTATGGCTTGCCAAAAACCAGTAGTGGCTTTTGCCAATACTGGTTATCGGCAATTTCTCAAAGGTAAAAAAGGGAAAAGATTTTTAGCCAAAAATTATGATTTTGGAGATTTAGCTAAAAAAGTCGAAATTTTAATTAAAGATCAAAAACTAAGAAAAGAAATGGGAGAGTGGGGAATTAAAGAAGCTCAAAATTATTCCTGGCCCAAAATTGCTGATCAGGTTTTAAATTTCTATAAAATATGCCAAAAAGAGAAAAGAAAAAAGGAAGAAAAAATTCTTCCTTTTAATGAAATATTTAGTAAAATATTTAAAAAAGACCTACTATCTTGGTTAAAGCTGAGATAGATAAATTAAATCTCAGCCTTTTTATATTCTAAAATTGCCTTTTCAATTTCTTCCTTTAATTTTCGAGGTTTAGGGATAAAGTTAAAAACGATCTTTCCATAGGTTCCGGCAGATTGAATTTCAAGGTTACCAAAACCAAAAATCCTACCCAAAATTCCAAAAGAACAGGTAATATCTTGGATTTTATCTAGCCAAATTGACATTATCCTTTTTCCAATAATTCCTCTTTCTTCAATTAATCTAAGATTGGTTAAATAATAATTGATACAAATCCAATAAAGAAATACAATTAGCATTACAAAAAACCAAATTACACTAAAGATTATTAAGACTTTATCTATGGGGTAAATTTTTTCTGGCCAATAGATAGGGAAATATTTAAAAAATAAATACCCAATAAAAGCCAAAGCTAATTCTGGCAAAACTATAAATAGCCAATGAGGATGAACTCGAAAGATGATTTTTTCTTTTGGTAAAACTAGAAATATTGAAGAGACAAATACTTTTTTAGCCATTTTCATATTTAGGTGGGTTCTTCTTTTAGAAATTTTCTTCAATTAAGAATTTTTGTGATTTTTCATTAAAAGTAATTAAAAAAGGAAGAAAAAAATTATCTCTTCCAACTAATGCAACCTCGGTCTTAGCGAATACAATTTTGCAATTAAATGTTTTCTTTTCAACTTGGATCGGAACTAGATGTAAATAACCAATTAAGGGTTCTCCGCCTATTCCTTCTAAAATTACTTTCTCTCCCCTTCCTATTTCAATCCCTATTTTTTCTCCGATTCTCAAATCAAATAAGGAATAATCAGCTCCTGAATCAATCATGGCCAGTAATTTTATTTTTTTCTTTGGTCCAGCTAAGATTACTTCAATTAAAGGATGAGCCTGGATATAAGGAAATTCTCTTCTCATTAAATTAATAAATATGAATTACTCCTTTTTTAGGCACAGGAAAAAAGGTAACTTTTCCTTCTATTCTTTTCTTTTCCATTTCCTTAAATAATTTCTTTAAACTTTTGCTATTTCCAACAATTTTTCTCCTCAAAAAGGCTACCCATTGCCCAGCATATTTATCAAGAGAAATTTCTTTCTTGTCAAATTTCATTGAAATTCTATTCCCCCTTTTTCTATTTGAGATTTTTAATGTTTGAGTTTTCATACTTTTATTTTAATTTTCTGTGATTCACTTGTCAAATTTTCTTAATTTTAGGGCCTTCTTTTGTATCTTCGATTTTATAGCCCATCCATTGAATTTTTCTTCTGATTTCATCAGCCAATTTCCAATCTCCTTTTTTTCTCGCTTCTTCTCTTTCTTTAACCATTTTTTTGATAAAAGAAGGAATTTTTAGAGCTACTCTTTCCCCAAAGAAGATAAAATTAAAAACCTTATCAATTTTTCTTAAAAATTTCAAAATCTCTCTGGCATCAGCTGGAGTAATTTTTTCTTTATCAAAAAGATAATTTCCTCTCGAAATTAAATGAAATACTAAAGCCATTGCCCTTGGCGTATTAAAGTCATCATCCATTGCTTTTTCGAAAGCTCGCAAATATTCACGAATTTGAGCACTAATTTCACTAATCCTATTCGTGTTATTCGTGGTCACATTTGTGCCAATTCGCGATTGAAGTTTATCTAAAAATTCATCAATTCTTTCCAATTGGCTTTTAACTTGTCCAATTTCTTTTTCGCTATAATCAATAGGGGAGCGATAATGAGTTTTGAGAACAAAAAAGCGCAAAATTCGGGCCCCCACACCATAACTTTGTTTAGTGTAGTGGCGGGCAGAATGCTTTTTTAAAAAATCTTTGATGGTAATGAAGTTACCGAGGGATTTAGCCATTTTCTGACCTTTAACTGTTAAAAATCCAGTATGGAGCCAATATTTAACCATTGGTTTCTTTCCAGAAATAGCTTCCATTTGACAAATCTCAGCTTCATGATGGGGAAAAATTAAATCCCTGGCTCCACCATGAATATCGTATTGAGAGCCAAAATACTTTTCAGTAATAGCAGTATCTTCGATATGCCAGCCAGGACGACCAGCTCCCCAAGGGCTAGGCCAACTTGGAATCCTTAAAAATTTTTTACCAGATTTTTGCCATTCTGGTCTTACAAACTTCCACAAACAAAAATCTCCTTTATTTCTCTTTTCTTTGGCTTCATCAATTCGAGATACTGCGTCTTCTGCCATTAAAGCCGTCCTTTTTGATAATTTCCCATAATCTTTAAATTTCGAAATGTCATAATAAATTCCATCTTTAATTTGATAGGCATAACCTTTCTTCAAAAGCCTTTCTATCTGGCTAATAATCTCTCTAATGTGATCTGTAGCTCTGGCATATTTAGTTACACTAGTTATATTCAGGGCTTTCATATCTTTTAGATATTCCTTTTCAAATTTTCTACTTAAATCTTTCCAAAAAATTTTTTCTTCAATTGCCCGATTAATGATTTTGTCATCAACATCAGTAATATTTTGTAAATAATAAACTCTATACCCCTTTTGCTTTAAATATTTGGCAATCATATCAAAAACAATATAAGTTCTAGCATGACCAATATGAGAAAAATCATAAACAGTTGGTCCACAGACAAAAAGATTTACCTTTCTTGCTTTTCTTGGCTTAAAAATTTCTTTTTTTTGAGATAGAGTATTATAAACTTTAAGCATATTAAAAATATTTTACCATAATTCTAAATATCTTTCAGCTCGGTCTGGTAAAACAGTGACGACATTTTTGTATTGCTGACTCAATTTTAGAGCAGCCAAGACATTGGCCCCTGAAGAAATACCAACTAAAAGCCCATAATTTTTGGCCAATTTTTTAGCCATCAAAATGGCATCTTTACTTTTAATTTTGACTATTTTATCAATCAAATTAAAATTTAGGATTTTTGGTACTATGCCATCTGAAATTCCTTCTATCTGATGAGGAGATTCAGCTGCTTCTACTCCAATTATTTTTACTTTTGGGAACTTTTCCTTCAAAGCTTTGGCTACTCCCATTAAAGTGCCACCAGTTCCAATTCCAGCTACAAAGGCATCGATTCTATCAATTTGTCTTAAAATCTCTCGGCCAGTAGTTTTATAATGAGCCTCAACATTATCAGGATTTTCAAATTGTTTTGGTAGCCAGACTTTTTTATATCTTTTAGCCAATTTCTCTGTCCTTTTAATTGCTCCCCAAAAACCTTCTTTTTCAGGAGTTAAAACAATTTTTGCTCCAAAGATTTCTATCAATTTTCTCTTTTCTCTTCCGATATTTTCTGGCATTACTGCAATGAATTTATATCCCTTTATTGCCGAAATTATAGCCAAACTAATTCCAGTATTTCCAGAAGTAGCCTCAATGATAGTATAGCCAGGCCTTAATTCTCCTCTTTCTTCTGCTTTTTCTACCATATACTTTGCCATTCTATCTTTAATTGAACCTGAAGGATTAGTGGTCTCTAATTTCGCAAAAATCTTTCCAATTTTAATTAGAGGAGTGTTGCCAATAGTATCTAATATATTTTTCATAAATAAAAAGCCTCTTTTTTTGGAAGAGGCTATTATTTAGGAATTAGGAATTAGGAATTAGGAATTTAAACAATAACCTCTTCCTTCAAAGAGGCACAACAATCACAGCAAGTAAGAAATTTAAAATTAATTTGATTTCCCATAATCTGATTTTAATTTAGCAAAGCCTAAATAATTGTCAAGATTAAAATTAAATAGATTTTACTTTTATTTCTTTGATTTTC
>JASEJS010000029.1 GCA_030016765.1 Patescibacteria group bacterium | reverse complement strand
AATTATCCAAAAAAAATTTATAACCTGACTCCCCTATTCTATCTTCTCTAAAAAAGGCTTGAATTTTCCCAGTACCATCTTCAATATGCAAAAAAGTAGCTTTGCCATGCTCCCTTAAAGATCTAATTCTGCCAACCAAGGTTACTTCTTTTTTTAAACGAGATAAATTAGTGAAATCTTCAATAGCTTGGGATATTCTATGAGTCCTTTTAGTTTTTCCTGGATAAGCTAAGAGTCCAGCTCTTTTAATCGCCTCCAACTTTTTTAACCTAATTTTCCTCAATTCCTCAATAGTGGCCATAGATATTTTAATCTTACCTTGTTTTTAAAAGAAAATCAAAAAAATTTAATAAAAAACAGCAATTCAATCTTATTTTTCTACTGTTTTTGAAAAATACCATTCTAAGATGGCTTTGGCTACTGGAGGAGTTACTATCTGGCCTTCTTTGACATCATTTATCATTATAGTCAAAACTATCTGAGGGTCTTCATAGGGAGCAAAGACAGTAATCCAGTTATCTAAATAATCTTTTTTATCTTTAGGATCCTTTTTTCCAGTTTGAGCACTTCCAGTTTTAGCAGCAACTGGAACCTTCAATTGGTCTAATTCCTTGGCCGTACCCTCAGTTACTGCTTGGCGCATCCCTTCACGAACTATTTCTAAATTTTCTGGCTTTATGAATCCCTCTCTGATAATTTTGGGTTCTATTTTTTTAATCAAATTTTTATTACTATCAACAATTTCTCTCACCACTTGAGGTTGGAAGAGTTTACCTCTATTGGCAATGGCCACAAAACTAGCTGCCACCTGAAGAGGAGTAATCCTTAGATAGCCTTGACCAATTGATAAATGATAAGTATCACCATCATACCAGATTTTTCCCAATTTCTCTTTCTTCCAAATTGGATCGGGTAAAAAACCTTGAGCTTCTTCTGGTAAATCAATTCCAGTTTTTGACCCCCAGCCAAAAAGCTCTAAATATTCTTTGATCTTAGTTGGTCCTAATCCCTCCTGGTCTTTGTATCCTCCTCCTATGTGATAAAAATAAACATTACAAGATTCAGCAATGGCCTTTCTCAAATCTGTCCAACCATGGGTCTTCCAATCTCGAAAAATATAAATAACCTCTGGCTGGTATTCGTGTTTAACCTCGATTTTTCCCTGGCAATTAATCTTTTTCTGAGGAGAAATTATTTTTTCTTCTAAAGCAGCTGAGGCAATTAAGGGTTTAATTGTAGAACCAGTGAGAAATCCTCCAGAAATAGCTCGATTAAAAAGTGGTTTTAAAGGATCATTATTAATTTTCTTCCATTCCTGTTCGGCCATTCCTTTTGAAAATAGATTATTATCAAAACTGGGAAGGCTAACTAAAGCCAGTATTCCTCCAGTTTTGGGATCTAAAGCAACTGCCGCTGCTGTTTCTGCCCCAGTTTCTTTCATTTTTTTCTTCAATTCTTGTTCAATTTTTCTCTGGAGTTCAGAATCTAACCATAAAACTAAACTTTTTCCGGATTCAGGAAATTTAATAATTTTCTGAGAGATTAAATTACCTCTAGCATCTCTCTCAACTAAAATCTCTCCTGGTCTTTCTCTTAATGTTTCATCATAAGATTTCTCCAGATTAGTTTTTCCCCCGGTTTTTCTTTTGTAACCAATTAAATGAGAAAAACTAGGGCCATCTAAATAATCCCTCACTGTGTTATTTTCAATTTGAAAACCAGGGAGCTCTTTAATTTTTGTCTCTAAAATTATTAAGAGCTGATGGGAAAGATTTTCTGAGATCAAAACTGTTGGAGTTTGACTCTCTTCAATTTTCTTTTCGAGTTCTTCTAAATCTATTTTTAAGATTTGGGAAATCTCTCGCAGAACTTTCTCCTTGGTTATCTTTTCTTTAGGAAGGTCATTTTTCTTACAAACTAAATCAAAATTGGGCTGATTGAAAACCAATTGTTTGAAATTTCTATCATAAATTACTCCTCTCTCAGCTTGAATTGAATGAATTATAAATTTATTTTCTTCAGCTAAAGCTGAGAAATGTTTGCCCTCGATTACTTGAAGTTGAAAAGCTTTAGCAAAAAGAATAATAATTAAAATTAAAGTAAAAATAAAAAATCCTTGCAAAATATTTTTTGAGAGAGAAACTTCAAATTTTTTTTCTGAAATTCCAATTTCTTCCTCTTTCTTTTGAGCTAATGAATCTAAAAGGATTTCATGAGGTTCAACTTCTTCTTTAAAACCTATGGCTATTTTTTTGTTTCTAAGATATTTCTCCATATTGGCAAAGAGATATATTTTTTTAAAATAAACTTGATAAAAATTGTAAAACTCATCAAAATTAAAATATGAAAACCAATGAAATTTTTAGAAAAAATATCTAAAAAAAATCCACCAATTATAGCAGAAAGATAACCCAAATAATTTTTGGGTCTCTCTAAAAGATTAATAAAAATTATTGAAATTAAAATAATAATCCAATCAAATTGCCAACCAAAAGGAAAATAAATTAAAAAACTGGTCTGAAATAGAACTAAAATATAAAAAAATATGATTAAAAAGAAAATTTTTCGCATCCCAATTTCAGTATCATAAACCGGTTTATGATACTGTTTGATTAGAAATTAGTGATAATAAAAAGGGTCTCTATTTCTTCGAGATCAAAAGCTGGTTCAATTTCTGCTTGCTGAAAAGGTTTAATATCTGACTTTTTAATTTCTTTAATTTCACCCACTAAAAGGCTTTCTGGAAAGATTCCTCCTAGAGCAGTGGTAACTACTGAGGCTCCCTCTTTAATTTCTTTTTTTTGAGGAATAAACTCTAAAAAAAGTTTAAGATTTCCTTTTCCTTTTACTATTCCTTGAATATCACTGTTTAAAATTTTGGCATCGAAAGAACTATTTTTATTAGAAGATAATTCTACCTCTGAAAAATTCTTATAAACCTGGCTAATTTTTCCAACCAGAGTTTTTTGCTCAGTGATTACTGGCATGCCTTTTGAAATGCCATCTTCAAATCCTCGATTAATTATTAAGGAATCTTGAGAAATATTTTTTCCAATCACTTCAGCTAAAGCCAGTTTGAATTCTTTTTCCAAACCAATATCTAAAGCCCTTCTCAAAATTTTATTTTCTTTTTTTAATTCTTTCAAAGCTGCATTTTCAGCTAATAATTCCTGAATTTTTAATTTAAGTTCTTTATTTTCTTTTTTTAAATTTTTTATTTCAGAAATGGTCTCAAAAAAATTAGAAACCCTCTCCCCTATTTGCCAAAGACCTTTCTGAATAGGAGAGGAAATTAAATAAAAGATATTCTTAACTTCTTTTTGGAAAAAATTTAAAGATAAAATGACCAAAACTCCAATAATTGCAATTAAGATTTTATTTTTTAAAGAAATTCTCATAATTACTCCATTATACAAAATTTCAGCCAAATAAAAAAACGCGTAGAGTAAGTTTTTGTTTATTCCCATTTCTCTTTTTAAAGACCTACTTAATTTCCATTGCTGTAATTCTTGAGTGGCTGAGTACTCCTTCTTTAGAGATTCAATTATTCATCAAACTCTGGGCAGAGATAGCTATAGAATTGATAAAGGGAAGTAAAAAATAATTTTATAAAATTTAAGAGGGATTTCATTCCCCCCTCTTTTTATTTGGAAAGAAAAAGCCCTTATTATCCAAATGCCATTTGAACAACATCAATAAAACAAAATCAAAACTCCTGTTCTATTGCAGGAGTTTTGTTTTCCTGATTTTAAGTACAAATATGGGGGCGATCTACTTTCGCGAGAAAACTCACTATCATCGACCCTGAGGTATTTCACTTCCGAGTTCGGTATGGGATCGGGTGGGACAACCTCGGTTTAACCCCCATATCTATACTCAAAACGAATTGAATATAATGTGAGCGACGATGGACTTGCGATCATTGATTGCTAGCCAAGATTTTTCTGATCTATTAGTACTGCTCGGCTTAAGGCATTACTGCCCTTCCACCTGCAGCCTATCAACCTCGTAATCTCCGAGGAATCTTAAGAGTCCTAATCTTGGGGTAGGCTTCGAACTTAGATGCTTTCAGCTCTTATCCTGACCTAACATAGCTACCCAGTGATGCTCCTGGCGGAACAGCTGGTAGACCAGAGGTTAGTTCATCCTGGTCCTCTCGTACTAAGAACGACTCCCCTCAAGACTCGGCGCCTGCGGTAGATAGGGACCAACCTGTCTCACGCATATTTCTCACTTATTACTAAGTGTATGGACTATGTCACCCCCTCCTCAAGAAGAGGGGACCGACGTATTATGGAAGGTTTGGAGCTTCCATCCGATCCTTTATAGATCGAGTCTCTACGGGGCCAATAACCCTTCTTTCTCTAAAACCTTCTTTACCACTATTGAGTTTTGAATTCGCTTTTTTGAATAATTGATTTTTTGGAATAAATCAATTTTTTCTGCCAATTTGATAAATTCTTTTGGACTTTTTACTTGCTTTTTCCTCTCAATAATCTCTAACATTAGCTGGGCTTGTATTTTCTTTAATTTCAGATAAGGCAATAAATTTTGGAGTAATTCTTTTATACTCTTCATATCACCGATTATATACTCTACCACTCCATCATTTCTCTGCCTTAAATATCCTTTCCTGATTATTTTCCTTAACCATTCAAGATGATCTTTTTCTTTTTGAGATTGAAAGAAAACAATTGCTGGTGAAACTTGAAACCTATAACGATAAGTAGAATTTGGTTTAAGTTTTACATAAATACTTCCATCTCCATCGAGAAATCCAGCAATGTAAGCGAGTTTTTCTCTAGAAAGTTTCATAGAAAGAAGGGCTAATGGCTTTCCTCGGTATTATCCTAACATACGAAGTGGCACTCCAAAATTCAAAAGAATTTTGGAAACCTCCACACAGGTTGTGATGCAAGGACTTCACCGATATTAGTCGGTTTTGCAAGCGGAATTTCTTCCGCCAGCCGCCAAATCGACGGTTTGAACCCAACTCACGTACCTTTTTAATGGGCGAACAGCCCAACCCTTGGGACCTTCTCCAGCCCCAGGATAAGGTGAGCCGACATCGCTTGTCGACATTTTCTCTTCTTACGAAGAGGCTCGGACTATATCTTCACCCCCTCCTCCTGGGGAGGGGGGCTGGCGTTTTAGTTCTTCTTTAAGAAGAACTCCGATTCCTTCACGGAATCAAGTCTCTACGGGGTTTATAACTCAACTTATAGCACATCGATGGTATCAGATATCTTTTTATTATTTCTTTTAATTTAGGAACCGATGAAAAGAGAAATCTGATTCGATAATATCTCTTACGCCAAGTAGAGATCCAATTATTATCGATCTTTGAAGTCGGGTTAAACTTCCCACGGTGTTGTCCATAAAGTATTGGTTCATTATACCATATGGAGTCCACCGTTATAAGCCAGATTTTTATTATGGCATTGCTGCCATAGCACCCCGATGTATTTGAGGTGCCGAACAGAGCCGTAGATGTGAACTCGCGGGCCCTACTAGCCTGTTATCCCCGGGGTAACTTTTGGCTGATGATCTTCCCCGGTTCTACTAACCAGGGTCGGTTCACTAAGTTCTGGTTTCCCAACTGCGCGAGATAGCCCTCTTGCAGTAAAGCCGGCTTATGCCTTTGCACGACCAGCAAGATTTCCATCCTTGCTTAGCCGACCTTTAAACGCCTCCATTACCTTTTAGGAGGCAAGTGCCCCACTTAAACTGCCCGGATAACACTGTCCCCCACACCAATCTCGGCAATGACATACTCTAATCAAAGTTCCTAAGGCGAAGCCGACTTTCGTCTTAGTGCTTTGCATAAAAATTAATCATTGTAAAGATTGGTGTAGGGGTTAGGACCAAGAACTTAAAAGACGGGTGTTTCATTGACGACTCCATCTGCTCCGAAAAGCAGACTTCAAAGTCTCCCCACTACGCTACGCATCTAAGTCCAAAGTTCAATGTCATCTTGCAGTAAAGCTCCCGGGGTCTTTCCGTCTAGCCGCAGGTAAAGCGCGTCTTCACGCTTATTGTATTTTCACCGGGCTCCTCGTTGAGACAGTCCCCTAGTCGTTAAACCTTTCATGCGGGTCAGAACTTACCTGACAAGGGGTTACGCTACTTTAACACGGTTATAGTTACCGCGGACGTTCACTGGCGCTTCAAGCACTCCGCTACTCCGCTTGCGCTTCATAGCTTCACTAAATTCAAAATGCAAGCGGCAAATTTTACATTTCAACTTTTAGCTTTTGAATTTAGCCTGTTAGGAAACGTCAGCGGAGTAACAGGCGCTCTTAACGTTCCAGCACTGGTCAGGCCTCAGCCCCTATACATCTTGTTACCAATTGAGCAGGGACCTGTGTTTTTGATAAACAGTCGCCAGGGGAACTTTCGCTGCAACCACCTTAGTGGTGGCAAGGCATATCCCGAAGTTACGCCTGCTTTTTTGCCGAGTTCCTTAACGAGGTTTCACCCGTTCACCTTGATGCTCTTACACCAGCCTACCTGTGTCGGTTTGCGGTACGGATCCCCTCCTAATTTCTCTTTTTCAGAGCTTCTCAGAGTTTTTCTCGGAAGAGCGCTCACTCAAATTTTATCTCCCGAAGGAAATAATTTTCACAACACTTGGATTTCTCCTTATGCTGTGAACGAGAATCCAATAACTCGCCCAAGCTACTGCTCTTCGTCACTCTGAGAAAAATTAGGAGGGGAGGGCCAGAATATTAACTGGCTGTCCATCAGCTACCCCTTTCGGGTTTACCTTAGGCCCGCCTAACCCTTGGTTGATTGCCATTGCCAAGGAAACCTTAGGCTTTCGGTGGGCAGGATTTTTCACCTGCCTTGCGGTTACTCATGCCAACATTCTCACTCTCCATTGCTCCACCTTTCGTTATCGTCAGGCTTCACTGCAATGGGGACGCTCCCCTACCTCCCCTCCTAACTTTTGGATTTACAAGAAAAATACTATTTTGACCAATTCTCTAAATATCGAAATTAGAAAAAATTATTCCTTATGGACCCAAAAGTTAGGAGGGGATCTTATCTTCGGTACTGAGCTTAAGCCCTGTAAATCTTCGGCGCATCCCCTCCTTATCTCTTATCAGAGACTAGGATAGTGAGTTATTACACACTCTTTAAAGGATGGCTACCTCTAAGCCAACCTCCTATCTGTCAAGGAGGGGACACTTCCTTTATTGCACTTGGCTCAGATTTTGGGACCTTAGATGAAGATCTGGGCTGTTTCCCTTTTGACTATGGAGCTTAGCCCCCACAGTCTGACTACCCTCTCCTTTTAACTTTGTGGCATTCGGAGTTTAGTAGGATTATCTACCAAGAGGCACAATAATCCTTCTAGTGCTCTACCTCCACAAAAGAAGGGGGCGCTAGCCCTAAAGCTATTTCGGGGAGAACCAGCTATTCCCAAGCTCGATTAGCTTTTCACTTCTTGCCACAGCTCATCCCAGAGTATTGCACGGCTCACGGGTTCGGGCCTCCCTCTGACTTTCGTCAGAGCTCACCCTGGCCATGGCAAGCTCGCTTGGCTTCGGGTCCCCCCTCCTAACTTTTTATCTCTAAAATTAGAGAAGCGCGCGCTATTAACACTCGCTTTCGCTTTGCTTCCGCACCAGAAGTGCTTAAACAAAGTTAGAAGGAGGACTCGTTGGCTCATTCTTCAATAGGCACGCCATCGCACCTCGCTACCGCTCGGTGCTTGAAATTCATAGAAACTGCTAGAAATTAGCTCGCTTTCGCTCGCGAAATGCAATTGTATTTCTATTGAATTTCTATGAATTTCGCGAACGAAGTGAACATATTTCAAACACGGAGCGATAGCGAAGTGTTCTGACTCCTTGTGAGCAAGATGGTTTCAGGCTCTATTTCACCGGGATCACCTCCCTACTTTTCACCTTTCCCTCACGGTACTGGTT
>JASEJS010000028.1 GCA_030016765.1 Patescibacteria group bacterium | reverse complement strand
TGAGAAGGCAGGGATACATAAAAACCGAAAAATATAAAGGAAAGCGTGCTTACATTACAACTGAGAAAGGCAAGCAAGAACTGGAAAAAATGAGAAACTTCTGCCAGGAATTGCTACAGAAAATATAATTAATTCTCTAAATTGTGATAAACTTAGATAAAATCAAAGGAATAATTTTTGATTTAGATGGAGTTTTAATTAGTACCGAGAAGTTACATTACCTAAGTTGGGAAACCCTATCCAGATATTTATTTACTGACTGCCAAAAAACTTGGTTTGGAACCAAAAGAATGTCTGGCTTTTGAGGATACTCAGTATGGAATAGAATCAGCTAAATCAGCGGGATTAACTTGTTTTGCTATACCTAGTGAATTTTCCAAGAAACAAGATCTTTCCAAAGCAGATAAGATTTTCAAAACACTAAAAGAGGCGATTCGTGGCTAGAAAAATTTGACAAAATATTTAAATATGATAAAATTTAATATGGAGGGAAAAATGTTAAAGCACCTTGAAAAAATGTTTGAGGAAGTAAGAAATTACCTCCTTGAGAAGGGTTGGCAAGAAAGAGAAAAATACAGTAAAAATCCAGAAAAACCTGGTGATATAAGTGCTAAATTCGATTTGGAGGTAGAAAAAATAGTGATGGACTATTTTCAGAAAAAAGATTTAAGGGCAAAAATTTACACCGAGGAAAGTGGTGAGGTGAAGCTTGTTGAGAAACCAGAATGGACATTTTTCATAGATCCAGTAGATGGCTCGGTGAATTTCTGGCGGGGAATCGAAGGAACAGCCTTTGCCATAGCAGTAGCGCCGGGAGAAGTAAAAATCGAACAGGGATTTAAACTAGAAAATATCAAATATGGACTTGTAGGTAGCGTGATTTCGGGAAGTATTTGTTATGCCGAGAAGGAAAGAGGCGCTTATTATAAAGGAATTTTCAGTGGTTTTAAAGAGAAAAAAGTCTTTGCTTCAAAAAACAAAGAGTTAGAAAATGCCTGCGTCGAAATAGACTTGGATTTTGCTTCAGTGAGTCCAATAGAAAAAATCAGTGAAGAAAAAAGTCAGAAAATAGAAAGGATTTTCCCTCTGATTTATCCAGTACGGCGAGTAAAATTTATCAGAAGAAATGGTTCAGCAGCCCTCGGTTTAATGGAAATAGCAACAGGAACAATAGATGCTTACATTGATGCCAGGGATCGTTTAACTCCAGAAAATTGGTTAGCTCCGTATCTATTAATACAAGAAGCCGGTGGTATCTTCACTGATTTTGAAGGAAATAAAATCAGGGAAATCAGAAGTTTTAGAGAGACAGGCTCTTTTCTTGCCAGCGGAAACCAAGAATTGCACAAAAAAATCCTTGATTGTTTAAAAGTAAGGAGGTGATGAGGATTGAAAAAAAGAAAGTTTGAAGGTGTGGTATTAGATTTTGACGGAATTTTGGCTGACACAGAAGGGCTTCAGTGGAAAAAGTGGAATATACTCCTTGAACCAATTTATATAGATAAGAAGGAGTATATTGCTGATTACTGTGGGAAATCGTCGGCAACAGAGATTCCAGCTTTACTGAAGAAACGCTATCCTCAGATAACTCTTTCAGAGAAAGAAATGGCTGAAAAGGCCAGTCAGATTCTGAAAGAACTATTTAAAAAAGAAGCTCGGTTAATGCCAGGCGCTTTGGAAGCATTGGAATTCTTCAAACAGAAAGGATTCAAAATGGCAGTATGTTCTGCTAAGGATCCTTCAGAACTAGAAATGAAACTTCAATCGGTTGGAATAGCAGAGTGGTTTCCAGCAGAGAATCGTTCTACTCAGTCAGAGGCTGGTGGAAAACCTAAACCTCACCCAGCAATGTATCTTCTGGCCTGTCAACGATTAGGGTTAAAACCTAGTCAGTGTGTTGCTTTTGAAGATACTTCAGCAGGTGTTGAAAGTGCAGTTAATGCTGGATTTCATGTAATAGCCATGCCCAATGAGTGGTCAGTAGGACAAGATTTCTCCCGAGCCCACCGGATAATTCAAGGAGGTTGGAAGGAATTTCTCTCTGATCCTCAAATATAAAATGAAAAAAGCAATAGAATTTTCTATTGCTTATTTTTTATAAATATGCTATACTGATATAGGTCGAAAAAATTAGGAGGTGAAATAAAAAAATGACTATGCCAATTTGGTTAGTCTATGGATTGTTGGCTTCTCTGTGCTGGGGAACTTATGCTGTGGTGTCAAAGGTAGTGACTTCAGAAAAATATCTAGGAATTCAGCCAGGCAGCGCTTCTTTATTAATGCTAGGAGGAATAACGATGGTGTTTATGTTATACTTCCTTAGCCGACAAGGAGCATTATCTGTCTCCTTGAAATCAGTGGGTATTCTGTTAATAGCAGCAATTCTTGGATTTATGATTTATTCATTGAGACAAACCGGGGTTCAGATTTCTCTACCAACACTTGGATTTGGACTTTTACAAGGAGTACTCTGGGCAAGCGGAATGGTATTTGCTTTTCTGGCATTTTCTGTCGGAGCAGAAGCAGCAAAATTAGTGCCAATTTACAACACCAATACTCTGATTGCAGTGGTTCTTGGATTATTATTACTTCGAGAAGTTCCAGCACCAGACGAAAGGCTAAAAGTTATAATTGGAGCAATCCTTATCGTCATTGGAGGGGTTTTAGTGAGTAAGTAGGATGAGGATTGTTAAAAGGACAATAGATTTTTTAATCTTATTGTCCTTATTTTTTATTTTGCTCTTGAGAGATTAAATTATTGCATTATAATAACAAGCTAGAAAAAGAGGAAATTGCTCTTTAACAAATATAATGGTAAAAATATAAAAGAGGGAAAAAATACCTAGGCAACCGAGAATTGTTTATTAAACTATTTAGTAAGTAATTCTCGGTTGCCTAGGGTTGAGGTAACTGATAAAGCAAAAAGGAGGTGAGAGAAAAATGGGAATTAAAAAAATAGAGATAACAGAAATAGGAGAAAAAATAGAGATTCCTCTAGAAATAGAGAAGAAAATCGAATCAATGGTCCCAAACTCAGAGAGCCTAGATAATTCAGTGGTTCTCAGGATAGGAGAAGAAATAAGAAAAGCCACCAAAGAGTTCAGCCAGATAATCCTTTATTTCGATGATAAGACAGTAAGAATTGATGACGGGGGAATTTTTTTCAATCAACCAGAATATAATATATATATAAAGGAAAACGAAAAGTGGGCTTTTAAAAGAATGATAATGCCCGGGCGAGAGGAAATAATCACCCGGTTCGTAGAGGTAATAGCCACTAAGGCAGCAAAGAAAATAGTAGAGGAAACAGAAGAGGAAATAGCAAAGGGAAAAGAAGAGGAAATAGAAAAGGAAATAGAAGAGGAAATGGTAAAGGAAATAGCCACCATGTCAGCAGAGGTAATACCCGGGTTCGCAGAGAAAATAGCCACCAGGTTAGCAGAGAGAAAACCCTTCAAGATAAGATCAAGAGAATTCCTTGTCAAGATTAAAGAACGCTTGTCAAAGTTAAAGCTCTAAGAAAAGAAATAGTATCGAAAAAAATTATAAACCTCTATTTTTTCCTCTTTTTTATTTTTAAATTTGTGATAAAATATTCTTAGAGGTAAAAAATGGATACAAAAACTGAGACATTATTGAAAATTGTAAAAACCTGGAACATAAATGAGAAACCAGAATATCGGGGATTTAGATGCGCCAATTGTCAAAAATATATCCATAAAGCATATTATTATTGGCTTAATGCTGCTGGCTATAAAACACTTGTCCATTTTTGTAAAAATTGCCAGAAGAAATTTGAATCAAAAGAAATTCAGATAACAAAACCGCGCTTACCAGTTAATCAAAAAACTTTTAGGCCAGCTTTCGGAAAAGATTTTATTCAAATGGGTAAAGAGATAGCCAAAAAATGGAATACCAAAGCCAAGCCAATCTACAAATTTTCACTTGTGATAAATGCGGAAAAAATATATATAAAGCCTACCATACCTGGCTAAATATAAATGATTGTTTAATAGAAATTCATTTTTGTAAAAAATGCGGTGAGAAGTTAAAATTAAATAAATTTTAGAAGAAAGCAATATGACAAAGGCAATTGGAATTTATAGAGAGTTTAAATTAGCCGGAAAGCCTGGGCCAGACCAGAGAATTCTTGATTTAACAGCTGAAGAGTTAAAAAAGAGAGGCTTTGAAGTTTTAACGAAAAAGCCTGAAGATTTTAAAAGAGAAGAAATAGCTGATTTAATTTTCACTATGGCAAGGGGAGAAGAAATCAATGAACTCTTAATTGAAAAAGAGAAAAAAGGCATTTTTGTAATAAATTCTCCAGAAGATATTCGTTTTTCTTTTAATCGGAAATTAACTTATCAAAAAATGAAAGAACTGGGAGTTAATGTTCCAGAAACAAAAACAATAAGAATTGAAGCTCTAAAATTTTCTAATTTAAAAGATAAATCAATTTTGAAACCTTCAAATCGGCATGAGTTCTGGTTCGTTATTGAAAATGAAAATGATTTTAAAAAAGCGAAAAAAGAATATAAAAATCAGAGAATAGAAGAAATAATAGTTCAGAAATTTATTAATGGAAAACATATTAAATACTATGTTATTGGCGAGGAAGTAATTTTACCCAAAAATGTTGAAAATGAAATCTCTCCAGAGGCAATAGAAGGAATTAAAAAACAAGCTCGGCTAACTGGAGAGGCAACTGGGCTTAAAATTTTTGGTGGAGATTTTATAGTAGAAAATGACATTCCTTTTTGTGTCGATGCCAATGATTGGCCTTCAATGGGTTCGATTGAAGGATTCACCCAAGAACAAGCGGCTGTAAAGATAGCAGCTGTTATTGAAAATGAATATAATAATTTCAAAAGGAATAGATAAAATAAACCACCGTTTTATTTAAGCTATAGCAAGATTAAGACGTTAGTTTTTAAAAAAGCATGCTAACAGAAAAGTTTAGAGAGATATTTAAGGGGTTCTCAAATAAAATAGGGGAGATTTTGGGAAAAACTGGTTTGTCTCCAAATTTCTTCACTTCTTTAATTTTGGTTTTTGGTTTTGTTGCTGTTTACTTTATTTATTTGGGTTCTTTTAAGATAGCAATTTTATTTATTTTAATTTCGGGGTTAATGGACTTTATTGATGGGGCAGTGGCAAAAGTCAACAAAAAAGAGACGAAATTTGGCGCTCTTTTTGATTCTGTTTCTGATAAAACTACGGAAATTTCTTGGTATTTAGCTCTTGGACTTTTTAATCCTCAACTCTGGTTAGGAGCATCTTTGGCAATAGCCACTTTTATGCTTTCAAGTTATATTTCAAAACATGCCAAAGCAGTGGGCGGAAAAGGGGGTGGAGGATTAATGGAAAGAAAAGAAAGATTAATTTTAATTATTCTCGGACTGCTTTTTATTAGTTATATTTCTTATATTCTTTACATTATCGCTTTTTTCTCTTTTATCACTTCTCTCCAAAGATTTTTCCGAAACTACAAGATTTTGCGTTCGTTATAGATATTAAATTATTCGCATGGACGCATTCGCATACCCCGAGCCGTAAGGTGAGGGTTGCGCTGTTCGCATGCAACAAAAAAATCACTCTTTGAAGTGTTTTTTAATTTTAAATAAAAAATAGAGAGAAGGATGAAGGAGGGAGAAGTCAGTCAGTGCCCCTTGTCCATCTAGGAAGTGTCTGAAACATCTGGTTTACTTTAATTTCTCGCTCTGTTCCACTTAGTTCAGAATAATAGTGAAGCGGAAGAAAATGAATAGCAGGAGTTTTTGGAGGAACAAACTTACCAACTTTCGCAAGGCCCCTAAGTGTCCTAATCACTCCGTGATTAGTAGTAAAACTGAAATCAGTAGGTATTGCTTTTCTTCTGAATGTTTTGAATATTCTCGGTTCCTTGTAAGAAAAACTATGAGTACAGAACTGAAGAGCCCTCAAAAACTCATGTCGTTCAGTCCGTCGAAAGGGGACCACGCGCCCTGAGACGGCTCCGAATATACCTAAGGATGTTCCTTCTCTTTCAGGCCAGAAAGCACCATTAAGAAGAAGCTTTTTCTCGTTGCAAACAGCTATGAATACTGTTAGATCGATAAGATCTTCTCCCTCACGTATTTTCCATTCATATGAAGGATCGGTCCAGGGAGTTCTCCAGTAGATGGTTCCATAGGGAGCTCTATACAAGACCTCTTCTTCTTGAAATGTTATCTCAAATCCAATTCTTTTGATGATTTCAAGGAATCTCTTCCAAGAGATCTCCTCCCAAGTATCTTCTATCTTTTTCGTTTTATTTTTTTCTTCCATTTTTTTCTCCTTTTTCTTTAAACTATCTTTCAGTTCATTGGTAAGGTCTTTACCTCCCTCCAGATAGCCGAACTGTCTACTAATATGTTGTAAGTTGTTTAGTTATAAAGTTATTAATGGACAATTCGGCTATCTGGAATTCTCCTTCTCTCTTTAAGTGTTTTTAAAGAACTACTTTCTTATACTTAAAATATAAGCATACTATTCAAATTTGTCAAAGTCTTGGCCTCCAGAAAAGATGGATTAGTTTCCCTATGGTTGCAAAGATTTGGACGAAAATAGGGGATTGTTTGCCAAAAATTTTGACTTCTTTTCTTAAAATTGCCTCCTTTAATTCTTCAATGTTTTTTACCTCTGCCTCAAGATAGGCATTGCCAACTTCAAAACAGGAATGGGCGTCGCTGCCAGCAGTCATTGGTAAATTATTTTTTTTGGCAAAATCAAGAGCTTTTTTATTTCCTCTTTTGGTCTGGCTTCTGGAATTGAAAACTTCTATTCCGTCTGCTAAATTTTTGTATTTTTCTAATTCTTTAAATGGTTTTCTCCAGTGATAAGGGTGGGCAATAATTGCTATCCCTCCCTGTCCTTTTATTTCTTTTATTACTTCCTCAACACCTTTCCCTTTGGCATTTATTTCTCCTTTCAAAAAGTATCCTAAAATTTCTCCTATTGTTTTTCCTTCTTTTTTAATCTTTATTTCTTGGCCTAAAATTAAAATAGCCTTGAATTTTTTTGTTGCCTCAATTGCCTCTTCCCAACCCAAAGCTGTATCATGGTCAGTTAAAGCAATACCATCAAGCCCTTTTTTGAGAGCGGTTTTAATCAATTTTTCTGGCGAAGAAATTCCATCCCTTGAATAATAACTATGACAATGCAAATCTATCTTCATAAATCAGCGAATAACGAATCGATTACGAATTTACGAATAAAGGAATTATTGATATTTCTCAGCAGTGAATTTATAAATTAAAATTTTTTCTCGAGTAGGGTCAATTCCACCTTTTTGACAAGCAATGGAAATCTGTTTTTCAATAGTATCTACGCCTTCTAAATCAGGAAGCAAAAGCCCTGATTTTGGAACAAAATGACTATTAAAAACTACATCAGTTCCGTTAGAATAGGTGATTGGCACTGTTTTCACAATAATGCCATATTTTTTAGGATCTAACTCTTTAATATCTTTTACCAATTCCGGTTTGCTTAAAATATAAACAGTATAAGACAAGGAGCTAAGCTCCTCTTTTTGAATTGGGCCAAAGCGATAATCTTCAGTGGCAGCAGCTATTGCATTATAAATTATTTCTTTTCCAATATTTTCTTTAGTTGGTAAATAAGTGCCAATACAACCTCTTAATTCCCCATTTTTTTCAATAGTGACAAAGGTTCCAGCTTTTTTCTCAAAAGCTTCTTTAGGTAATTTATCCAAAAAGGAGATTATTTCTCCTTTTTTGATATAAGTTTCTACTGCTTTTTTAGCTAATTCGACATAGGGATGAGCCATATTTAGGCAAAGGATTTTTCTTGGTAAATTAAAGGTATATAAAAGGCAACTGAACCAATACAATGTAGCGATGAAAGTACTCCCAAAGTATTGAAATATTAGATATAGACTGGTATTTCAGAATAAACTTTGCCAATTTCTTTTTTAGGAATTTGATGAAAAACATCTAAAATTTCTATTCCAATTACATTTCCTTTTTTATCGACATCTATTAAGAGCTGATTATTGACTTTAATCGTTTTTTCTATCCTTCCTTTTCTTAAATAAATATACATTGCATCAGCGTTTTTATCGTATTTTATTTTCATTTTACTACAAATAATAACAAGTTATAGTTTTAGTATTTTTTTATCATATCAAATTCATTAAATAAAATCAATTTTTAAAGGTCAATTTTTAAATCATCAAAAGCAGAAATTGTCTTTTTGAAAATCTTCTGGGCAATTTTTTCTGCTTCTTTTCTTTCTTTTAAACTTCGATAAATATTAGCATCAAAATGGGTCAAAATCAATTTTTTAGCTTTGGATTTTTTAGCAATTTCAGCTGCCATTTCCGGATTTAAATGAGGCCATTTTAGACTTTTTTGACC
>JASEJS010000027.1 GCA_030016765.1 Patescibacteria group bacterium | reverse complement strand
TTATTTAGTTGCCCCGCCGCGCGGAGCGCTCCGCGCGGCGGGGCAACTAAATAATCAAAATTTTCATTTACTCTTTGGTCTTTATCACCTCATCAATAATTCCATACTCTTTTGCTTCTTCGGCACTGAGATAGAAATCCCGGTCAGTATCTTTTTCTAATTTTTCTAAAGGCTGACCAGTGTGTTTAGCCAAAATTTTATTTATTCTCTCTTTTAATCTAATAATTTGTTTTGCCGCAATCTCCACTTCCACTGCCTCTCCACTCACTCCACTTACCGCTACTTGATGAAGCAAAATTTGGGCATTGGGTAAAGAAAATCTTTCCCCTTTAGTTCCAGCTGCCAGTAAAACTGCTGCTCCTGAAGCTGCTGAGCCAATACAAACTGTAGAAACTGGAGATTTTACATATTGCATGGTGTCATAAATAGCCAAGGCTGAAGTCAGTATTCCTCCTGGAGAATTTATGTAAAGTTGAATATCTTTTTGAGGATTTTGGGAAGCCAAAAATAACATCTGGGCAATAACTGAATTAGCTAAGGCATCAGTGATGGGACCTGCTAAAAAAATAATTCTCTCTTTCAAAAGCCTGGAATAAATATCATAGGCTCTTTCTCCATATTGAGTTTTTTCAATAACAGTTGGAATAAGATTCATAATTTAGAAAATTTTATCGTTTAAATTATTTTTTTGATCCTGGGCCTTTCTCTTCTTCTTTAGTTCCTTCTTCCTCTCTGGTAGTTTCCTGAGTTCTAACGTCTATTTTCCATCCGGTTAATTTTGCCGCTAATCTGACATTCTGGCCATCTTTTCCAATGGCTAAAGATAATTGATCTTCAGGAACAATGGCTGAGGCCTTATTTTTGGGAAGGCGTTTCACCTCCAAGACCTTAGCTGGGGAAAGGGAATTGGCAATGTATTTTTCTGGATCCTCAGAGTATTCAATGATATCAATTTTCTCTCCTCCTAATTCATTAATTACGGCATTTACCCTCGTTCCCCTTTGACCAACCATACTTCCTATGGGATCAATCCCTTCTATCTCTGAAGCCACGGCAATTTTTGAA
Source organism: Patescibacteria group bacterium (assembly GCA_030016765.1). Lineage (GTDB taxonomy): Bacteria > Patescibacteriota > Minisyncoccia > Minisyncoccales > JASEJS01 > JASEJS01. Next base: position 7,440 of record JASEJS010000027.1, on the reverse strand, counting down.
CGAAAGCCAGCTTCCCTGGCAATTGATTTAATTGAAACTGAACCAGCAGAAACTTCAGGGACCTCTAATTCGAATAGTTTAGAAACTAATTTTGGATAGGCCCTGGATAAATATACTACTGGTCCCTTTGGGGTTTCTTCTACTTTGAGAAGATAGAGTTTTAATCTTTGACCAGGCCGATAAAATTCTCCTGGAACTTGCTCTTCTTTAGTTAATATTCCCAAGGTTTTTCCAATATCAAAGAAAACTGTTTTCCCTTCGATCCTTTGACAGATACCTGAAATTATTTCCCCTTCCTTTGATTTATATTCTCTAAAAATGGCTTCCCTTTCTGCTTCTTTAATTTTTTGTAAGATTACCTGCTTAGCCGTCTGGGCAGCAATTCTTCCATAATCAGCTTTGGTTTCTAAAGCTATCTCCAATTCCTCCCCAGCTTTTATTTTTGGGTTAATTTTTCTGGCTTCTTCTACCAGGATATGCTTTTCTGGATTAAACCGAATTTTTCCTTCAGTAGGCTCAGGAGGGATTTTTTCTTCCCTCAATTCCCTTTCAGAATAAATCATATTTTTATCTACTACCAATTTTACCTGCCAAAATTTAACCTCACCTGACTTTGGATCAAGTTTAGCTCTTATTATCTGTCCTTTTTTCCCATGATCTTTTTTGTAGGCAGCAGCTATTGCTGCTTCAATGCTTTCTAAAACTTTTTCAGTAGAGATTCCCTTTTCTTCAGCAATCTGGGCAATAGCTGAAGTAAATGTTTTTATATCCATATTCTCCTACGAATTACGAATAAGTTCGAATTACGAATTTTGGAAAGCGAGGCACGAATATAAAAATCTAAGCTTCCTACTAGGAATAATTTATTCGTAATTCGGTTTCATTTGTAATTCATAGAATTATAAAATCATGTCCGTTTTCTCGGGCAATTTTATTTTAACTAATTTGAAATTTAAGTCAAGGCTTTTAGTCTCTTAATTATTCTTTTTATCCTTAAATCTAAACAAAGTTGATCATTATCGAAAATTAAGCGATTTCTGATTAAAGCTAAATTATTTTTGAAAGGAAAAATCTCCTTTATTGGACTTAGCCTTTTAATGAAAATTGGAGCTAAACAAAGCAAAGTTAAAATTCCTATGGCTTGAAACTGATTGAAATGAATTGAGAGAAAAAGGGAAGTAATTAGAAAAAAAATTGTGCCAATGGAAGCATTCCAGATTAAAGCCAAAATAAAAAGGGGGATTAAAGAAAGACCCAAAATTTTTGGAGAGAAAGCTAAAGCTGCTCCCATAAAAGTTCCAATTCCTCTTCCTCCAGCAAATTTCAAAAAGCAGCTCCAGTTATGACCCAAAACAGCTGCTACTCCTGAAAGCACTTGAATTTTTAAAGAGAAGCCAAAATCTTGAGCTAAAAAAACAGCTAAAAAACCTTTACCAATATCACAGAGGCCAGTGGCTAATCCCTGCCAAAAACCAACACTTCTGAAAACATTAGAGCCAGAAGTCTTTCTCCAACCAATTTTCAAAATATCTTTACCGGAGATCTTAGAAAAAATATAACCAAAAGGGATAGAACCTAAAAGATAACTAAAGATAATTATTAAAATGGAATACAAATTAATCATTTTCAATTTATTATAATAAATTTTAATTGAATTCACCAAAAATAAATTATTGTTCTCATTTATTTAGCCATGGCAAAATAATGAAGATGTTTCGTTTTCTTGGTTTGTTTCCCTTCCAATTGATTAAAAAGAACTGAAACCGGATCTCTTATATTTTTCATAATTAAAGTGGGATATTGCCGTGTTTCCTAGCTACTTTACTTTCCCTTTTGTTTAATAAAGCTTCTAAGCATTTAATTAAAGTAGTTCTGGTATCTTTGGGATGGATGATCATATCAACTTGTCCTAATTTTGCAGCTTGAAAAGGATTTAAGAAAAATTCTCTTAGTTGTTTAATTTTTTCTTTTTTCAGTTTTTCTGGCTCTTTGCTTTCAGCAATTTCCTTTTTGTAAATAATTTTCACTGCCTGCTCTGGCCCCATTACGGCAATCTGGCTAGAGGGCCAGCTAATTACTTTGTCTTGACCCAATTTCCTTGAAGCCAAGGCAATATAAGCCCCGCCAAAAGCCTTTCTCAAAATTAAACTAATCTTGGGAACAGTAGCTTCAGAAAAGGCATATAATACCTTTGCTCCATGCCTGATTATTCCCCGATGTTCTTGATCTCTTCCTGGAAGATATCCTGGGGTATCAACTAAATTTATTAAAGGGATATTAAAGGCATCGCAAAATCTAACAAATCTGGCAATTTTATCTGAAGAATCAATATCAAGGGTTCCGGCCATAATCTTTGGTTGATTGGCAATTACTCCTACTACATAGCCAGAGAGTCGAGCTAAACCAATGATTGAATTTGGAGCAAAATTGGATTGAATTTCAAAAAAAGAATTTTTATCAAAGATTTCCTCAATTACTTCTCTCATATCATAACCCTTTTCTTCCTCTTCTGGAACTATTTCTAACAATCTCAAATTCTCCTTTTCAAAGAATTCCAAAAAAACACTTCTTTGTCGGGGTGGATCTTCTAAATTGTTTTGGGGCAAATAAGAAAGGAGTTTCTTTACTCCCAAAAAACAATCTCTCTCTGATTTGAAGACAAAATGGGCACAACCTGATTTAAAACTATGGACAGCGCTTCCTCCCAATTCCTCAAAAGAGATTTCCTCTCCAGTGACTGCTTTAATTACTTCTGGCCCAGTAATATACATTTGGGAAATTCTTTCCACCATAAAAATAAAATCTGATAATCCAGGGGCATAAGAAGCTCCTCCAGCTGAAGGCCCAACCAAGACCGAAATTTGGGGAATGACTCCTGAAGCTTTAACCATTCCTTTAAAAATTTCAGCATAGCCATCCAAAGCAGCTATTCCTTCCTGGATTCTGGCTCCCCCTGAATCAATTATTCCAATTAAAGGACATCCTGTTTTTTGGGCTAAATCAATGACTTTGAAAATTTTATTTCCATGCATCTCTCCTAAGGTTCCCCCTATTTTTGAAAAATCCTGACTATATAAATAAACTTGGCGTCCATTTATTTTGCCAAAACCAGTAATAACCGCATCTCCTGGAAATTTCTTTTTATTTAAATCAAAATTCTCAAATCTACTCTCAACAAAGGGATCTAACTCAACAAAAGTTTCTGGATCCAAAAGTAAATCAATTCTCTCCCTGGCTGTGAGTTTTCCTTTTTGGTGTTGCTTTTCAACCAATTCTGGTTTTTTTATTTCCTGCCATTTTTTATTTAATTTTTCAATTCCCTCTTTAAAGTTCATATTTAAAATGATATCATAAAAAGAGTAATTTATCCATATGTTAGAGTTTCTTAGTTTAAAACCGGAAGCTTTTGGTCTGGATATTTCCGATCTTTCTTTAAAGATTATTAAACTCAAAAAAAAGGGGGATAAATTAGCTTTAGCTTCTTTTCTTGAAGAAAAAATTAAACCAGGAATAATTAAAAATGGTGAAATTAAAGATCAGAAAGCCTTGGTAAAAATTATTCGAGAAGCAATTAATAAAGTGAGGGGAGAAAAGTTAAAAACAAAATATGTTATCGCTTCTTTGCCTGAAGAAAAGGCCTTTTTAGAAGTGATTCAACTCCCAAAAATGCCAGTTGAAGATTTAAAATCGGCAGTGATCTATGAAGCAGAAAATTATATTCCCTTACCCATTGAAGAAGTTTATTTAGATTCTCAGATTGTTCCTCCACTGGTAAATAGATTAGATCATTTTGATGTTTTAATTGCCGCTCTGCCCAGAGAGACGGTTGATCCATATCTATCTTGTTTAAAAGAAGCTAAACTTATTCCCAAGGCCTTGGAAATTGAATCGCTGGCCATTGCCAGGGCCCTAATAAAAAATGAAGTCAGTCCATTTTCAGTGCTTTTGATAGATATTGGAGCAACTAGAACTAGCTTTATTATCTTTTCTGGTTATTCCCTGCGTTTTACTTCTTCCATTCCCATTTCCTCTCAGGAACTCAGCCAGGCTATTTCTAAAACTTTGAAGGTCGATTTAAAAAAAGCTGAAAAATTAAAAATAAAATATGGCCTTCAGATTGATGCCAAAGAGGAAGGAAGAGAAATTTTTGAAGCCTTGATTCCAATCATCACCGATCTCATAGAACAAATTAAAAGACATCTTATTTATTATCAAACTCATGCTAAACATGAACATTTGCCTCCAGATGGAAGGGAAGTAAAGAAAATTCTCCTTTGCGGAGGAGGAGCCAACCTTCAAGGATTAGCTGGTTTCCTTTCTTTAGAATTAAAAATCCCAGTAGAACTTGGCAATCCCTGGATCAATATTTTACCTGAATCTCTAAAAGAGGTGCCACAATTACCTTTTAAAGAATCCTTGAGATATACTACTGCCTTAGGATTAGCTTTAAGAGGAATAAAAAATGATTAACCTATTGCCACCTCAACAAAAAGAAGAACTCAAAAAAGAGCAAAATTATAAATTGGTTTTGATATTGGGCATTCTGATTTTATTTTTTTTAATTTGTTTAATCTTAATTTTATTTTCAATTAAAATTTATATTTCAGGAAAAGTAGAATCAATGCAAATTCTGATTGATTTGGAAGAAGAAAGATTTGAGACTTCTAAAATAAAAGAACTCCAGAAAAAAATTAATCTAGCTAATCAAAATATTTCTGAATTGAAAAATTTTTATCAGAATCAAAAGAATATAGTTGAAATTCTGGAAAAAATTTCAGAACCCCTTCCTCCAGGAATATATTTAACTACTCTTTCCTGGCAGAAAGCCAATTCCCAGATTTCTCTTTCTGGTTTTTCTCCTAGCCGAGAAATTCTGTTTAAATTTAAAGAAAATTTAGAAGGAAAAAAAGAATTCACCGAAATCTATTTCCCTTCTTCAACTTGGGTTAAACCAATAAATATTGATTTTCATACCAATTTCAAAGTTAAATAATTATGAATCCCAATAAAAAAATTTACTTAACTTTAGCAATTTTTGGGATATTAATTATCTCTCTAATTGTTTTTTTAATTTATCCCCTCTTTGAAGAAATCAAAAAAGATTCTGAAGAGCTTTTATTGCAAAAAAAGAGAATGGTTTCCCTAACTGAACAAAGAGAAAATTTAAAGAAAATTGAAGATATTTATAAGAATTATCAATCAGATTTAGATAAAATTGAAAAATTGCTGCCAGATCCAGAGATTCCAATTGAATTGATAAGTTTTTTAGAAAAAGCTTCCCGAGATTCTGAAGTTGGGCTTGAAATCTCTTCAATAACCAAAGAAGCTCCAACCAATTTCTGGCCTAGCCTTTCTCTCCAGATTTCAATTACTGGTTCTACTCCCAATTCTTTAAAATTTTTGGAAAAATTGGAAAATGCCCCCTATTTAATAGAAATTCTTAACTTAAATATCAGAAGATCGGAAAAAGAACTCAAGACCTCTTTATTAGTGAAAGTTTATACAAAATGAAATTAAAGAAAATCAGACAGTTTTTAATAAAATTACCTAAAACTTTAGCCGAAAGTACTTTTTTAACCATTTTAATCTTCCTTTTCTTAGCCTTGGTTTTTGGAGGACTAATATTCTATAAATACAGCTTTTTGGTTGAAAAGAAAAAGCCAGAAGTTTTTGAAAAGGCAATTTATTTTAATGAAAAAGCTTTTCAGGAAGTTTTGAATATTTGGGAAGAGAGAGAAAAGAAATTTAAACAAACTGAATTGAAAGAATACCCAGATTTATTTCGAACATTGACTGAATAAATATTTGAGATATAATATTGAATTTGCCCCCATAGCTCAATGGATAGAGCACTTGCCTTCTAAGCAAGTGATCCAAGTTCGACTCTTGGTGGGGGCACTCAATATGGTAAAATTGAGGCAATTTTCTTTTCCTGATTTAGATAGAATTTTGGAAATAGAAAAGGTTTCCTTTCCAAACAGAGAGGCCTGGTCCAGAGAATATTTTGAGAAGCTTTATTTTAAATATCCTAAAGGATTTATTGTTGCTGAAAACAAAAATGAGATTGTAGGTTATACTATTGGTCAACCAAAAAATCGGGTACCTACAAAGCGGGTGGCTGAAATTATCTCTCTAGCAGTTGCCCCAGATTGGCGCCAAAAGGGAATTGGCAAAGCCTTAATTGAATTTTTAATAAATCACTTTCGTCAGAAAAATATTAAAGAAATTTTTTTAAATGTTCGAACTAAAAATAAAGCAGCAATTTCCTTTTATCAGAAATTGGGATTTAAAATTTTAAAAACAATTAAAAATTATTACAAAAATGGCGATGATGCTTACTTGATGAAAAAGGAGATTTAAGGGCACTTGGCGCAGCGGTTAGTGCGTTCACCAATTTTGGGCATATAGCTCAATGGTTAGAGCGCTACGCTTACATCGTAGAGGTTTCCCGTTCGAGTCGGGATATGCCCATTAACTATTAGTGGAGGAAGGTCGGGGGTTCAACGATTACTCGACGTCGGGTTTCGAGTAATTAGCACATTTCCATTAAAATCACTATCTGCTATACTAAAATTGTAAAAAGAACCTTGTTAGGTATTACTTTAATGAAATATGGATTATCTTTTTATTCTAATTGCTGCCTTTGGAGGTGGAGTAGTCAGAGGATTAGTTGGTTTTATTAAGCATCAATTTTCTTCCAAAAATGTAAAATTCGAGCTTCCTTATTTTTTAGCAATGGTTTTTCTTTCTGGGATTATTGGGATTTTGACTGCTATAGCAATTAAGGAATTAGGATTTACTCTTTTTGGTGCTTTTACTCCAGCCCTGAGCTTTATCATTGGTTATGCCGGCGGAGATTTTATTGAGAATATTTATAAAATCATTATCAAAAAATCCTCGCTCTACTCTCTACCCGAAGATTCAAAGCGAAAATAATTCTATTTAAATAATATGGCTTTAAGACTTCAAAAATTTACTGGCTGGGTTTTATTATTGGTTGGAGTGGCGATTATATTTTGGAGTTTGTCTTCTTCTTATAATATTTTTACTGCTAAAACTAAAGCTCCAGAGATTTTTAAGATAGAAAAAAAGGAAACTGTTTTACCTCAAAAAGAACCCCGAAATTTACAGGCTCAAATGGAAGAAATGATTAGTAAGCAATTAAAAGGGTTAATTCCTATCCAAACCCTGCCAACTCTTTTAAATTTAATTAGTTGGTCAATTTTTGCCGGAATTTTAATTTTTGCTGGAGCTCAATTAGCTCATATTGGAATAAAACTTCTAAAATGAAGTTTATTGTCGATTTCCATTTACACTCAAAGTATTCTCGAGCCACTTCCCAACAGATGAATTTGGAAAATTTGGATGAATGGGCAAAGATAAAAGGAATTAAAGTTTTGGGTAGTGGCGACTTTACCCATCCAGAGTGGTTAAAAAATT
>JASEJS010000026.1 GCA_030016765.1 Patescibacteria group bacterium | reverse complement strand
ATTTAAAATTTTGTGTTTAGCGCGCCGCCCAGGGGGCGGCGCGCTTTGTATTATCAGAAAATTTTGTTTATAATAAAATTAGTTTCAAGGTCGTCTAAATAATAAGCTCTCCAAATGAGCGAAGCGAGTTTGGAGAAAAGTGACCAAAGTTAAGCGACTTCTCAAATTTACTTTCGTAAATTTGAGTGGAGCTTTAACTTTGATGGTACGCATGTCCGTAGTTAAAGTAAAAGAACTAATTGGTATTTCTCCCAAGAGTTTTGATGATGCCTTAGCAGAAGCAATAAAACAAGCTTGCCAGCAAAAAAAGAATGTTACTGGGGCTAAGATCTTAGGACAAAGTGTAACCATCAAAGATGGAAAGATTGTTGAATACAAAGTGAATGTAAATATTGCCTATCTTTGGGAGAAAAAACTGCATAAAAAATAATTATTAATTGGCTCAACTTTCCGATGTTCAAAAAAACCACTCTTAAAAATGGTTTAAGGATTATTACTGTTCCCCAAAAAGGGACTCAGGCAGTAACTGTTTTAGTTTTGGTTGGGACTGGCTCAAAATATGAAAATAAAGAAACAAATGGCATCTCCCATTTTTTGGAGCACATGTACTTTAAAGGAACAAAAAAAAGACCTACCTCTCTAGCTGTTGCCGAAACCTTAGATAAAGTCGGAGGAATATATAATGCTTTTACCGGAGAAGATTACACCGGCTACTTTGCTAAAGTAGCTTTTCCACATTTCGATTTAGCCTTAGATTGGGTTTCAGATATTTATTTGAATTCTTTGTTACCGGAAAAAGAAATTGAAAAAGAAAAAGGGGTGATTATAGAAGAAATCAATATGCTTTATGATACGCCAACCAGCTACATTGAAATTCTCTGGAACAAATTATTGTATGGTGACCAGCCTGCTGGTTGGCCAATAACCGGAACTAAAGAAAATATAGCTAGAATAACCAGAAAAGATTTGTTTAAATATATGAAAAGCCAGTATGCAGCTTCAAATACTATTATTTGCGTGGTTGGGAAAATAAAAGAAAGTGAAGTTATTTCTAAAGTTAAAAAATGTTTTTCCAAAATTGAAACTAAAAAATCTAAAGAGAAATCTCCAGTAATTGAAAAACAAACTAAACCCAATTGCCTTTTACATTTTCGCCAAACCGATCAAACCCATTTGGCTTTGGGGGTTAGGGCTTTTAATCTTTTTCATTCCCAAAGATATACTCAAGAGCTCTTGGGAATAATTTTGGGAGGAATGATGAGTGCCAGGTTGTTCATGGAAGTGAGAGGAAAACTGGGAATGGCTTATTATATTCACACTGATGTCTCTTCAGATCCAGATACTGGATCTTTAGTGACTCTGGCTGGAGTGGATAATGAAAAAGTAGATAAAGCTATTTCTACCATTTTGAAAGAGTATAAAAAAATCACCGAAAAAAAAGTTCCCAAAGATGAACTCAAAAAAGCTAAGAATTATACCAAAGGGAAAATGGCCCTAATTTTAGAAACTTCTGATGCCCTCTCTTCTTTTTATGGACTCCAGGAGCTTCTTGAAAAGAAAATTCTAACTCCAGAAGAAATCTATAAAAGAATTGACCAGGTTACTCAATCAGATATTCTAAAAGTAGCTAAAGAAATATTTCAGCCAAAAAAATTAAATTTAGTTTTAATTGGACCTTTTAAGAATAAAGAAAAATTTCAAAAATTATTAAAATTATGAATGGAGAACGCATTTTAGATATTTCCTGGGGAACAATTTTGAAAATCTCTCTAACTCTTCTCTGTTTTTATATTATTTATCTAGTAAGAAACATTTTGATTTGGGTTATTTTTGCCTTAATTATTTCAGTCTTATTTAATCCAGCTATCAATTTTTTACGAAAATTAAAAGTTCCCAGGGTGATAGCGGTTATTTTTGTTTATACCGGTATCTTTGGAATTTTGGGATTGATTATTTATTGGACTGCTCCAATGTTTATTTCTGAAATTCAGCAATTTACCCAGCTTTTTCCTCAGTATTTCGAAAAAATTTCTCCTCCTTTAAGAGGATTAGGAATTGAGGCTTTCCAAAGCTTGGAGGCTTTTTTGCAGGCTTTTGGTAGACTACTGCAAAGAGCTTCAGCTGACATTTTATCAGCTTTGGCTATTATTTTTGGGGGAATTAGCTCTACCATTTTTATTTTGACTATTGCTCTTTTCCTTTCTCTAGAAGAAAGAGGAATAGAGAGGATAATTGGGCTTCTCTCTCCAAAAAAATATGAGGCCTATATCTTGTCTCTTTGGGAGAAATCTCAGACTAAGGTTTCTGGCTGGTTTGGAGCTAGAATTTTAACTTGTATTTTTGTTGGCATTGCAGTTTTTATTACCCTTCAATTATTTAATGTAGAGTATGCTTTTACTCTAGCCCTCTTAGCTGGAGTTTTAGATTTTATTCCAATTTTAGGCCCAATTATAGCTGGAGCACTAATTACTATTTTCGTTGCTTTTGGTTCTTCTTTGAAAGCCATTTTTGTTTTAATTGTCTTCATCTTAATTCAGCAAATTGAAGGAAGCATTTTAACTCCAGTCTTAACTAAGAGATTTGTCGGCCTTACCCCGGCTTTAGTTTTAATTTCTTTAGCCATTGGAGGAAAGCTTTTGGGAATTTTAGGAGCAATTTTAGCTATTCCTTTAGCTGGGATGTTATTTGAATTCATTAGAGATTTTTTGAAGAAAAGAAAGGAAGAAAAAACTGTGGTTTTATGAATAATCTTTATGTGGTCAGTACTCCTATTGGAAATTTAGAGGATATAACTGAACGGGCCCTTCGGATATTGTCAGAGGTTGATTTGATTTTATGTGAAGATACTAGGGTCACCAAAAAATTGTTAGCTCATTATCAGATCAAAACTCCCACTTTGAGTTATCATCAGCATAGCAAATTAAAAAAAATAGATTATATTTTGAAACTTCTAAAAAAAGGGAAAAACTTAGCTTTAGTTTCTGATGCCGGAACTCCGGGAATTTCCGATCCCGGAAATAAATTAATTCAGGAAGTAATTAGAGGATTAGGAGAGCAAGTAAAAGTTGTTCCCGTTCCCGGGCCTTCGGCAGTAACTTGCGTAGCTTCAATTTCCGGCTTTCCCATGGATAAATTCATTTTTCTGGGCTTCTCACCCACTAAAAGAAAAAGAAAGAAGTTTTTTGAAGAAATTATTAATTCAAAATATCCAGTAATTTTTTACGAATCTCCTTATAGAATTTTAAAAACTCTAAATGAATTAAAACTAAAAACTAAAAGCTATAAACTAAACCCTGAATTAGTGGTTTGTCGAGAATTAACCAAAAAATTTGAGACAATTTATCGAGGAAGAATTGAAGAGGTTATTAAAGAAATAGAAAAGGATGAAATCAAAGGCGAATTTGTGGTAATTGTTGAAGGTGAGAAATCTGTTTAATACTCAGGCAGATCTTTACTCGACGTCGGGTTTTGAATATTTTTGTTAAAAAATTAATTTATGAAAAAATACTATCTCTCAACAGCCCTTCCATATGTGAATGATGCTCCCCACCTAGGGTTTGCTTTAGAGATTATTCAAGCTGATGTAATAGCGAGATATCATCGAATTTTGGGTGAGGATGTTTTCTTTTTGACTGGAACAGATGAAAATTCTTTAAAAAATGTTCGGGCTGCTCGAGGAGAAGGAATTCCAGTTAAAAAATTGGTAGATCGAAATGCCAAGAAATTTTATGAATTAAAGAAAGCCCTGAATTTATCCTTTGATGATTTTATCCGGACAACGGAAAAACGCCATATTAAAGGAGCTCAAAAGTTGTGGCTGGCTTGTCAAAAAGATATTTATAAAAAAAAATATCGAGGACTTTATTGTGTCGGATGCGAAGAATTTTATAAAGAAAGTGAATTAGTAAATGGCCTCTGTCCTGAACACAAAGCAAAACCTGAATTAGTCGAAGAAGAAAATTATTTCTTTCACCTTTCAAAATATCAAAATCAGTTAAAAAAGATTATTGAGCAAGATAAAATTAAAATAATTCCAAAAACTCGAAAAAATGAGGTTTTAAGCTTTATTAATCAAGGCTTAGAAGATATTTGTGTTTCTCGTTTAACCAAAAGAGCAGGAGGGTGGGGGATTGATGTTCCTGGAGATCCCTCTCAAAAAATCTGGGTTTGGTTTGATGCTCTTTCAAATTATATTACTGCTTTAGGATATGGAGAAAACAATAAAAAATTTCAAGAATGGTGGCAAAAAAATAAACATAAATTACATATCATAGGTAAGGGAATTTTACGATTTCACGCGATTTATTGGCCAGCGATGCTCCTTTCAGCTAAATTAGCTTTACCAAAAACAATTTTTGTTCATGGCTATTTAACTTCCGGCGGTCAAAAAATGTCAAAATCTTTAGGAAATGTGATTGATCCTTTTGAATTGGTGAAAAAATATGGAACAGATGCTGTGAGATATTTCCTTTTAAGGGAAATTCCTCCTACTGAAGATGGCGATTTTACTTATGAAAAATTTAAAGAGCGTTATAATTCTGATTTAGCTAAAGGACTTGGAAATTTAGTAGCGAGAATTATTACTTTAGCAAAAAAAGTGAAAATTGGAAGAAAAAAAGCAAAAATTGAAATTCAAAAATTGGTTGATAAAACTTGGAAAGATCAAAATCTTCTTTTGGGAAAATTTAAATTCAATGAAGCCTTAATGGCAATTTGGAATTTAATTTCTTTTTGCGACAAATACCTTGAAAAAGAACATCCCTGGCAGAAATCAAAAAAACAATTAATAATTATCAGTAATTTATTATTTGTTTTAAAAAATATTGCCAAATTGCTTCAACCATTTTTGCCCCAGACTTCAGAGAAAATTTTGGAACAAATAAAGAAAAGAAAAAAGGAGATCCTCTTTCCTAGATTATAATTTTTGCTAAAATAAAAATATGGAGATTTTAGTTTTTGTTGAGATTCCAAAAGGCTCTTGCCAAAAATATGAATTTGATGAGAAATTAAAGGCAATAAAATTGGACAGGACCCTTTATTCTCCTCTTTATTTTCCCTTTGAATATGGTTTTATCAAAGGAACAAAGGGTTTAGATGGAGATCCCTTAGATTGTCTTTTGTTGACTTCTTTTCCCACTTTCCCTGGTTGCTTAATTGAAGCTAGAGCAATTGGTATTTTGGAAATGGAAGATGAAGAGGGGATTGACAATAAGGTCATAGCTGTTCCGACTGAAAAAATTGACCCTCGGTTCAAAGAAATTCAAGATGTTGAGGATTTACCAGAACACTTGAAAAAAGAAATTAAAGAATTTTTCAAAAATTACAAAAAACTGGAGCCAGGAAAATGGGTGAAAATAAGAGAATTTAGAGGAAAAAAAATAGCTGAGAAAATAATAAAGGAAGCTAAAGAGAGAGAAAAAACTTAATTGCTATCGCGAGCGATACTCAGTGTTTTTTTGGCGGTTGGACACCTTTCTTGTAAAGAAAGGGGTCCAATATGTTTTTTATGAAGGCAATTTTTGTTGGAAGATTCCAACCATTCCATCTTGGACATTTGGAAGTAATAAAGTGGATTTTGAAAAGGGAAAAGGAAATCTTTATCATTATTGGCAGCTGTCAGGAGTTCTCAAAAAAAGAGAACCTCTTTAGTTTTTTAGAAAGAAAAGAAATGATCAAAAGGACTCTTTCTTCAGAAGGGATTAAAAATTTCGAAATTTTTGGCTTACCAGATCTCTTTAATGATCTTTTGTGGGCAAAGAATATTTTAAAAATAACCAATTTGAAGAAAAATGAAATCATCGTCTTTACCCGAAATTCCTGGACAAAGAGATGTTTTCAAAAAATTGGAGTAAAAGTTGAACTTCATCCTTTATTTTTTAATAATCTCTCTGCTACTCAAATTAGAGAAAAAATTTTGAAAAATGAGAGATGGGAAAATTTTGTTCCTTCTGAAGTCTCAAACTATTTAAAGGAAATTGAAGGTCAAAAAAGAATTAAATCTTTAGAAATTCTGCCAGAAGAAAAAATTGTTAATTTCATCAGGAAAAAAATAAAGGAAGCTAAAGCCAAGGGAGGAATTGTTGGGGTTTCTGGTGGCCTTGATTCTTCCTTGGTCGCTTTTTTAACAAAAAAAGCTTTAGGAAAAAGAACCCTTTTTCTTTATTTGCCCTTTTTTAAAAATTCTCCTTTTGAAAAAAATATCTCTTTATTGGAGAAAAAGTTGAAGACAAAAATTGAAAAAATTTATCTTGGAGAAATTTACCAGAAAATTTTGAAGATCTTGCCAAGGGGAGATAAATTGGTCAGGGGGAATTTGATGCCGAGATTAAGGATGGTCATTTTATATTATTTTGCCAATTTGAAAAAATTTTTGGTTATTGGGACAACTAATAGATCTGAAAGAGAAATAGGTTATACCACTAAATTTGGAGATTCAGCTGCTGATATTTTTCCTATTGCCAATTTCTACAAAACTGATCTCATTGAAATGGAAAAAAGATTGAAATTGCCAAAAGAGATAATTGGGACAGTTCCAACAGCTGAACTTTGGTCTGGCCAAACTGATGAAAAAGAAATTGGTTTAAATTATCAAAATTTAGATCTCATCTTAAAACTTCTTTCTCAAGGTTTTAGAGAGAAAGAAATTTCTCTTTTGACTGAAATCCCAAAAGAAAAGATTAAAAACATCATCAAAAGAAGAAAAGAAAATCTCCATAAATTTTCTTTTCCTCAAATTTGATTATTTTAAAATTAGGTGATATAAACAAAAAGGAGGTTTAAAAATGAAAATAAGGATATTTGGATTGGGATCTGAAATGAAAGAAATTTTAGAGGAGGCCAAAGAATTGAGGGTATTCTTGAAAGAGGAGGAAGAGATAGCGGTGGATAACAAAGAGGTTCTTAAAGAGATTTTAAAGAAAGGGGAGATAACTTTAGAATTTCTGAGGGCAATATTCAAGGGACTAAAAAATATAAATCAAGTTTTGGGCCAAAGAAAAAGAGTTTCCTTTCCAGAAAAAATAGTTCTTTTCAGTAAAAGAGTTGATCTCAGCAAAAGAGTAGTTTTCGAGGACTTGACTGGAGCGGAGATAGATATTGAGAAAAAGAGCTTTAAATATTATATTAACCTAAAAGATCCCCGTTTTGAAGCAGATTTGGAATCAAAGATTCAGTTAATTCAAGTGATCTATCTTTTGGGTCTTAACTACAGCTTAAACCCAGAGAATATTTCAGGGATTGAAAGAATTATCAAAGATAGTGATATTTTCCAAAAGATAGAAAGAGATTTCTTTAATGAAGAAGCAATTGAGACAATTTTAGAATCTCAGCCAGAAATAGATAGAGAAAAAGTAAAAGAGGAGATAAAGAGAATTCTTGAAGAAATTAGAGAAGACATTCTCCTCAATAGCATTGAACTTCTTGCTTTTATTGATGCTGCTGCTTTTCCAGAATATTCCCCAAACTTAGAAGAGAAGTTGTTAAAAAAATCAGCGAAAGCAAAAAGAGACCAGATTCGAAAATCCAATAATTCAGTCGAAATCTTATTCCATTTAATAAACCTGGGAATGTTCTTTGAGGAAGCAAGAATACTCAAAAATCAAAAACTTCAGGAAAAGATGGAAGAGACAGTGAATAAATTAAAGGAGAAAAAATATAAAGAAATTTTTAAGGAATTCAGAAAGATCTATTGGGAAGTCAGTGAAGAAAAATATTTAAGAGAGTTAAAAGAAGTAGAAGATTGGTTTATCCCAGAGATGACCATTGAGCAAAAGAAAAAGATATTAAAGAGAGCATTATCCGAAGATTTTAAAAAGAAAATCGAAGAAATTGATGACGAAGAGAGTTTTAAAGAAGTGCTCTCGAGCGCTGTTCAAGCTGGCCTCCGAATAGAGAACATTAAGAAAGCTGAAGAACAAATCTTAAAAGGGGAGTAAATCCCCTTCTTTTTAAATATGTTAATTGATACCCATAGCCATTTAAATTTTGCTGCTTTTGATAAAGATAGAGAGGAAGTTATAAAAAGATGTTTAGATAATGATATTTGGATGATCAATGTTGGAACTAATTTTGAAACAAGCAAAAAGGTAGTGGAGATTGCTGAAAGATATGGAAAAGGAGTATATGCTGCCATTGGATTACATCCGATAAATTTAGATACTGGATTGGTAAAAATAAAAGTAGATGAATTAGAGGGAGAATACTTTGAAAGAGAATTTAATTTTAAAAAATATAAAGATTTGGCCCAATCTGAAAAAGTAATAGCTATTGGTGAAATTGGATTGGATTACTGGCGAAGGCCAAAAACTAAAAAGAAGTTAGCTGAATTTAAACAAAAGCAAAAAGATTTGTTTTTAAAAGAAATTAAATTGGCTCAGGAATTAAATTTGCCTATAATTTTTCATTGTCGGATGGCCCATGCGGAGCTCTTTGAGCTCCTAAATTCAAAATTCAAAATTCAAAATTCAAAATTAAATGGGGTAATGCATAGCTTCGTTGGTAACAGTGAACAATTAGAGAAATATTTAGAACTTGGATTTTATATTGGCTTTAATGGAATAATTTTTAAAAAAATTGAGGGCATAAATTTTGAAGAAAATATTAAAAATACTCCTTTAGATAAAATTTTAATTGAAACCGATTGTCCCTATTTGACCCCGCCAGGTTTTCCTGAGGAAAGAAATAATCCCTTAGGGGTGAAATTTGTAGCTGAGGAAATTGCCAAAATTAAAAATTTGAGTTTCGAGGAAATAGCTAAAATTACCACTGAAAATGCCAAGAAATTATTTAAAATCTAAAAGAAACTGAGAGATCAAATAAAAAGGACGAGAGAATAAAAAATTTCCTCGTCCCATTTATTTGTTTGTGCTCTTTTTAGGTCTCGCTCAATGAATGGCTCGCGCTTACGGGATGAATCTCGCTTTCCTGTTGACTCG
>JASEJS010000025.1 GCA_030016765.1 Patescibacteria group bacterium | reverse complement strand
CAAACATTTTATCTTTGTTCTTTCTTTTTATCGCTAATTCAGTTCAAATTGAACAAAAGAAAGTATTATGTTTCTTAAAATCTTTGTTGGATTAGAGGTATCAACTTTTATCAGCCGATAAAAATCTTTCGGAAAGCGGCTGACTCTACCAATTTTGTAAATTAAAATAATGTTTCTCAATTTTTCTAATTTTGCTTAATATCTCAATAATTCTTGTCAAACAGGACGCCTAATATTAGCCCGTTCTCAAGAGAGAGTTCGTGTCTAACTATTCAGGCGCGGGCGATGGGATTTGAACCCACGATCTCCACTGTGACAGAGTGGCGCTTTAATCCGGGCTAAGCTACACCCGCATAATATTTTACTGGTCCTCTTTATGCCGGTGACAGGATTCGAACCCGTGACGACATAGCTTATGATGCTATCGCTCTAACCACTGAGCTACACCGGCGAAAACCAAATTTAAAGCTTAATATATTGTGGCTGGAACTTTCTCTTTAATGAGTTTTTGGGTTTTTCCTAAAAACTTTCTCGCTTCTAAAATTTCAATATACACTGGGATATTTTCAGAACTGAAATGTAAAATCATATTGCCAATTTCTATAGCATAATCAATTGGCCTCTTAGAAATTTCCCATGATAAAACATCACTTTCTGGATCATATTTAATTTTTATTTTATTTAAATTTTTTTTCATATCTTTCAATTCGCGCTGGATAAAAAGTTATTATTTTGATTTTATTGTTCTCTTTTTTATAAACTACTCTTAAAAATGTGCTTTGTTAATTTTTCTTTGAACGATTATTAAAGGTACCTTTGAAAGATCTGCTCTTTCTGGATTTCTCACCGTTTCAATTACTTCTGATTTTTTAATTTTGAATTGATGTTTCTCTAAAATTTTAAATTTTTCATTAGCATGCTTTGTAAAAATTATTTCCATTTATACATTAATAGTTGCGGGGCCAGGAATTGCGCCTGGGTCTCAAGGTTATGGGCCTCGCATGGTACTACTCCACTACCCCGCGATGTTATTATACCTAATTAAAAATTTAAAATCAAGTAAAATCACAAAACCTGTAAATCCTTCAAAGCTTGATGATAAATGTTTAAAACTTTTTCTGTTTCTTCTAAAGTTAATCTATAATCAGGATCATTGATGATATGGCCACAGATTTCATGAGCTTCCAATAATTTCTCAATATTTGAAACAGTTTCGGCTGAAACTAATTTTAATCTCTCTTTTAAGTTTTCTCCTTTGTAACCTAAGTTTTTTAAAACATTATCTAACATTGAGTCTGCCTCAATCAATGCTAATTTATACTCAGATTCTCTTTTAGTTTTGAGCCTTTTTGTAATTTTTGACCAGGCTTTCATCGCTTTTCTAGTTTCGTAGGGCCGATAAGTAAGGAATTCGAATAAATCTTCTAAAATAATTTTTCTCAACCAAGTAGTTTTTATTAGGGCTATCAAAATAAATATCAAAAAGAATAAAGAAAAACCTATAAAGATAATTTTTAGAATTAGCAACCAACCACTGAAGACAGGTGAAATGATGAAATCGAAAAAATCAGCGAAGTTCATAATCTTCAAGGAGTTTACCTATTTTTAAAATTTTTTCTTCTTCAAAAGCCCTACCAATAATTTGAAGGCCTACTGGCAAATTTCCAACTTTACCACAAGGAATAGAAACAGCTGGAAGTCCAGCTAAATTAACTGAAACAGTAAAAATATCAGAAAGATACATAGTTAAAGGATCAGTAATTTTCTCTCCCAATTTAAAGGCTGGAGTGGGAGAAACAGGGGTTAAAATGAAATCAACTTTTTGAAAAGCTTCCTTAAAATCTTCTTTTATTAAGGTCCTAACTCTCTGAGCTCTTAGATAATAGGCTTCATAATAACCAGCTGATAAGGCATAAGCTCCCAGCATAATTCTTCTTTTGACCTCATCCCCAAATCCATTTCCTCTGGTTTTTAAATAGACATCTAATAAACTTTTGAATTTTGAATATTGAATTTTGAATTTTGAATATCCATATTTAATTCCATCGTATCTGGCTAAATTGGCACTAGCTTCAGAAGAGGAAATTATATAATAGGCAGGTAGAGCGTATTCAGTATGAGGTAAACTAACCTCTTCAATTTTTGCTCCCAGCTCAGTATATTTTTTTATCGCCCCCTTAATTACTTTTTCTACCTCAGGGTCAATTCCTTTAACAAAATATTCTTTAGGAATTCCAATTCGTAAATTTTGAATTTTGATTTGTAATTTTGATTTTTGAATTTTGAATTTTGAATTTAGCGAGGTACTATCCATCTCATCCTTTCCTTTAATGGCATCAAATACAATTTTAGCATCCTCTACTATCTTTGTTATTGGTCCAATCTGGTCTAAAGAAGAAGCAAAGGCAACTAGACCATATCTGGAAACTGCTCCATAGGTTGGTTTTAATCCCACCACTCCACAAAAGGAAGCTGGTTGTCGAATTGAACCTCCGGTATCAGATCCTAAGGCAAAACAGCAGAGATTTCCAGCCACGGCCGCTGCTGATCCTCCAGAAGAACCACCTGGAACTCGACTTTTGTCATGGGGATTTCTAGTCGGACCAAAAGCAGAATTTTCAGTTGAAGAACCCATGGCAAATTCATCCAAATTAGTTTTTCCTAAAATCACTGCTTCTTGATTTTTTAATTTTTTTATTACCGTGGCATCATAAGGAGCAATATAATTTTCTAAAATTTTGGAACCGGCTGTACACTTAATATCTTTAACTAAAATATTGTCTTTAATGGCACAAGGAATTCCAGCTAAAATTGAAATTTTTTTTCCTTCAGCAATAAAGTCATCTATTTTTTTGGCCTGAGAAAGAGCTAAGTCTTCATTAACCGTAAGGAAAGCAAAAATTTCTTTATTCTCCTTTTCAATTTTATCTAAATAGGCCTTAGTTAATTCTAGAGCTGAAAACTCCTTTTTTACTAATCCCTGATGAGCTTCTTTTATTGTCAAATCTGTTAGATCCATTAATAAGGAAGAAAATCTCTTGCACTGGAGCAAGGGATTTTCTGCCTAATTTTACTTTAAGATCGATTTTGTTTTTAGATAGCCTTTTTTCTTTTCCGGAGCCATTTCTATTAATTTTTTTTTCATTTCTATTTCCTTCTCTTTAGCTTGGTCTTTCCTCATTATATTTTCCATTTTTATTGGGTGAATATAAGGTTCAACTTTTGAAACATCAACTTCCTTTAATTTTTCTATATAATCTAAAATCCTGGAAAGCTCCCTCTGAAATTTTTCAATCTCTTTTCCTGTTAAACCTAACCTGGCTAATTTAGCGATATGTTTAACCTCCTGTTTTGAAATCATAATCTCCTACGAATTACGAATTGCTCCGAATTACGAATTTACGAATTAAAAAAATACTGGCTGTTATTCGTAATTCGATTAGATTCGTAATTCGTAAGGTTATTGGGGTGGCTCAAGATATTCGGTCTCCGCCAAAACCTCTCTTAGCTGATCGAGGTTTTCTAAAACTATTCCTGCTCCCCTGACTACAGCAGTCATTGGATCTTCAATAATTTTAGTAGGAATTTTTGTCTCTTTGGCGATTAATGTATCAATGCCTCGCAAAAGAGAACCACCTCCTGCCATTTGGATACCCCGAGCTATAATATCAGCCAAAAGCTCAGGAGGAGTTTCCTCAATGGTGGTTTTCACTTCTTTCACAATTTGCCTAACTGATTTTTCCAAAGCCCTCCTAATCTCTTCCTCAGAAACTAAAATTTCTTCTGGAAGACCAGTGACAAGATTTCTTCCTCTCATTGGCATTTCTCTCTTTAACATTGACTTTTCTTTCTGGGGAATTGGACGTTTAGTAAGATTGGTAGCGGAGGGATGATAGTCTTTTAAAGGGTAGGCCGACCCTATTCCGATTTTAATTTCCTCAGCTGTCCTCTCTCCAATTAAAAGCTTATATTCTTGCTGAGCAAATTGAATTATATCTTCATTTAATTTATCTCCGGCAATTCTCAAGCTTCTGGAAACAACTATTCCCCCCAAAGAAATAACTGCTATTTCAGTGGTTCCTCCTCCAATGTCAACAATAAGGTTGCCTCCAGCTTCCTGAACATCTAATCTGGCTCCAATAGCAGCTGCCATTGGTTGTTCGATTAAAAAGACCTCTCTGGCTCCAGCTGATTTGGCGGCATCGGCAACTGCTTTTTTTTCTACTTCGGTCACCCCACAGGGAATGCCCACAATCACTCGAGGCCTAGGATTTAAAATAAATCTCCTTTTATGGACCTTCTCGATGAAATATCTAAGCATTTGTTCAGTTACTTCAAAATCAGAAATCACTCCAGAAACTAAAGGCCGAGTTGCCACAATATGGGCCGGAGTTCTTCCAACCATTTTCTTAGCTTCTTCTCCAATTGCTAAAATTTGACCAGTTTTTTGATTTACAGCTACTACTGAAGGTTCTTGAATAACAATTCCCCTTCCCTTAACATAAACCAGAGAATTAGCGGTACCAAGATCAATGGCAATGTCTTGGGAAATATAAGAAAGAAGCTTATTGAACATATCATTTTGAATTTAAGAATTGTGATAAGCTCTTTATTTTTACTAATTTGGTTCCTTTTTCCTTTCTTTCTTTAACTTCTACAGAATTTGATTTTATAGTTCTTTCGCTTATCACAATTCGATATGGTATTCCAATTAAGTCAGCTTCGGCAAATTTTTCTCCCGGAGTTTTATCTTCCCTATCATCATATAATACTTCAATTCCCTGTTCTTGTAAATCTTGATATAAATTTTTGGCTATCTTTTTAACTTTCTGAGTGCTTTCAATCGGAATTAAATGAATCTGAAAAGGAGCAACTTCTTTTGGCCAAATAATTCCTTTTTCATCGTGCCAAATTTCAACTATGGCTGCCATCAACCTGGGAAGTCCTATTCCATAGCAACCCATTACTATTGGAAATGACTTTCCATTTTTATCTACAAAATTTGCTCCCATTGCTTGACTATATTTTGTTCCCAAATTAAAAATATGCCCAACCTCAATTGAATTTCTTTTTTCCAATTGACCTTTACATTTGGGACATTTTGTTCTTTCTCCTATCTTTTCAATATTGGCTCCGAAATTACATTTTTTACAAATTAAAATTCTATCCTCTCCAGCTTCAGATAAAACCATAAATTCATGGGAAAGCTCCCCTCCTATTGTCCCAGTAGCAGCTTCAACACAGAGAGTAGTCAAACCACATCTTTTAAATATCCTAAAATAGGCCATTTTTACTTTTTGATAAAAATTGATTAAATCTTTTTCATTGGAATGGAAACTATAGAGGTCTTTCATTAAAAATTCCCGAGTTCTCAATAAACCGCCAGTAGCTCTTATTTCATTACGAAACTTCTCTTGAATTTGAAAAAGAGAAAATGGTAAATCTCGATAAGATTTAATTCTCTTTCTAACAATATCTGTAATCTCTTCTTCATGGGTTGAACCCAGAGCAGTTTCTTTTTGATGTCGATCTTTCAATTTAAAAAGAGGAGGATCAATGGTTTCCCAGCGATTGGTCTCTAACCAAAAATTTTTATTTTGGAGAGCAGGTAGATACAATTCCTGAGCTCCCAATTTTCTCATTTCTGCTCTAATTATTTCTTCAATCTTCTTTAAAACCCTAAAACCTAAGGGCAAAAATCTATAAACTCCACTAAAAGATTGTTCAATAAATTCTCCCCTAACCAAATATTTATGGCTGATAACCTCAGCTTCCTTTGGTGTTTCCTTTTTTATTTTGGCAAAAAGTTGAGATTGAAGCATTTTAAAAAAGCCTTTCTATATCCTTAATGGTTATCAAAATCAAGAGAGCAATCAATAAAACAAAGAAAATTCCGGTAATCTGTTGCTCTATTTTTGAAGAAATTGGCCTTTTTCTAATTGCCTCAATTCCTAAAAAGAGAAGCTTTCCTCCATCTAAAGCGGGAATGGGCAAAATGTTAATTAAAGCAAGGTAAATAGAAATTATAGCCATAGAATGTAAAAAATAATTTACTCCTAACTGACTGATTTGGCTGAAAAAACTAAAGATTCCTACAGGTCCCATCACTTCAACTCCAGTTGGCAATCCCTGAATAGCCTTCCCTAAAGCCTCAATCCAACCTTGAATTATAGCCAAAGTTAAATTAAAAGTAGCAATTATTCCCTGAATTGGAGCCTGATACCAAGGCCAAGATCTAATTGCTGTTCTAACTAAAACCACTCCCATTGCCCCTTCCCCTTTTGGTGGTGATTCTCGAGGAATTAAAGAAACATCAAAAACTTCTTTTCCTCTTTTAAGGGTCAGAGTAATCTTTTTTCCTTTATATTTTTCTGTAAGTTCTTGAACTTCTTTAATCTTTTGAATTTTGAATTTTGAATTTTGAATTTTGAATTCTTTTATAGTGTCTCCAACTTTTATTCCAGCTTTTTCAGCTGGAGAATCAGGAGATATGGCAGCAATCTGAACTTTAACATCTCTTAAATTTCCATTTTCCTCATCAGAAACAGCAATTGGTTCTCCCAAGCCCATAACAACACTTAGCAAAATTGCTGAAATTACCCAAAAACTGACCACTCCTCCAATCACAATTAAAGCCCTTTGCCAGATTGGCTTTTGGCCAAAACTCCAATATTCCTTTTTTTTGTCTTCTTCCCCATAAAGTTTAACAAAAGCTCCAAATGGCAAAAGATTTAAAGAATAAATTGTTTCCCCAATTTTTTTTCCAATTAGGCGAGGAGGCAAACCAATTCCAAATTCCTCTACTTTTACTCCAAACTTCTTTGCCAAAATAAAATGACCAAACTCATGAAGTAAAATTAAACCAATTAAACTAAAAAAAACAATAATAATTGTCAGAATCATATTACGGAAGATTAAATAATTATAGCAATTTTTGATTTAAAATCAAAAAAGGATACTCGACAAATCCTATATCCAGTCGAGCATTTTCGCTAGTGAACCAACTAAGGCCATCTCCGTTTAAAAGCTCCTACCATCTGTTCAGAAAAATTTAAATTTATAGAAATAGATTAAATATTTTAGAAAGAATTTTTAATTAATTATAATCCAGCTAATTAATTATAATCCAGTTTCCAACTAACGTTTTAATCTTGCTATAGCAAGATTAAGTCGTTAATAAGAAGGATGAGAAATGTTCTCCTTTTTTCGAGACTTCAAAAGAGCAACTTCTGCCTGGTGACTTTACTCTCGATATTTCCCAGTGTTACCTTTATTGATAAAGATTTTAAAATGAGGTATAATCTTTAATAGTTATGCTTTTGCCCTCGAATAGATAGGTTTATCTCGATAATTATAAAAATTTTTCTTGAATTTTTACGAAAAATAATAAACATTAATTTTTTTAGGAAGAGTGCCAGAGTTTTGGTTGAATGGGCGCGCCTGGAGCGTAAGTTGTGATGAGCAGCTTCCTGGGTTCGAATCCCACCTCCGCGTCAATATGCTTAATTCTTTTTTAGAGATCATTTATATTTTCTTCTTTTCTAAGAAAAGGAGGAGTGTCAGAGGGGTTTAATGAGCCGCGCTTGAAACGCGGTGTACCAGAAATGGTACCGCAGGTTCGAATCCTGCCTCCTCCGCCATGGAAAATCCAATTGATGAAATTAAAAACAGGTTAGATATTGTGGAAGTAATTGGCAACTATATTAAACTTCAGAAAGCTGGAGCAAATTTCAGGGCCCTTTGTCCTTTCCATTCAGAGAAAAAACCTTCTTTTTTTGTCTCGCCAGCCAGACAAATCTGGCATTGCTTCGGCTGTAATTTAGGTGGGGATATTTTCCGTTTTATTATGCAAATTGAGGGAGTGGAATTTGGAGATGCCTTAAGGATTTTGGCTCAAAAAGCCGGGGTGGAACTAAAACCAATCAGACCAGAGTTAAAAACTGAAAGACAGAGGCTTTATGAAATTTGTGAAATAGCTACCAGATTCTTTGAGAAACAATTAGAAGAAAGTTCAGCTGGAAAAGAGGCCAAAAAATATCTCTTAAATAGAGGAATTTCTGAATCTTCTATTAAAAAATGGAGATTGGGTTATGCTCCTGATGTTTGGCAGGGATTATCTGATTTCTTAGTTTCAAAAGGCTATCAAAGAGAGGAAATTGAGAAGGCCGGTTTAGCTATAAAATCTGAAAGTAGTTTTTTTGACCGTTTTCGGGGAAGAATTATTTTTCCAATTTTTGATTTGAATTCCCAGGTGATTGGATTTGGAGGAAGAGTATTTCAAAAATCAAAAATCAAAAATCAAAAATATGAGGAAATAGCAAAATATATCAACACTCCCAATACTCTTTTATATGATAAAAGTCGAGTTTTATATGGTTTAGATAAGGCAAAAGTAGAGATTAGGAAAAAAAATTTTTGTATCTTGGTGGAGGGCTATATTGATTTAATCATGGTGCACCAGACTGGTTTTGAAAATGCGGTAGCCACTTCTGGAACTGCCTTAACCGATTGGCAATTAAAAATTTTAAAAAGGTATTCAGAAAATCTAATGACTGCCTTTGATATGGATGTGGCTGGAGACTCAGCCACCAAAAGGGGAATTAATTTAGCCCAGGCTCAGGGATTTGATGTGAAAGTAATCTTACTTCCCAAGGATTCTGATCCCGCTGAGATTATTTCAAAAGATCCAAAAATTTGGGAAAAACTAGTAACTGAAGCAAAATCAATTTTAGATTTTTATTTTGAGACAACTTTTTCAAAGTTTGATTCTAAGACTTTGGAAGGAAAAAAGGAGATCTCAAAGATCCTTTTACCAGTAATAAAGCAGATTCCGAATAAAATCATTCAGGCTCATTGGATTCAGGAACTGGCCAAAAAATTAGAAGCAAAAGAAGAAGATATTGAGAGTGAGTTAAAGAAAATATCTGTCCCCTCGGAAATAGAAACAGAAAAAGAGCAGCTGCCAGAAATAAAAAAAAGCAGATTGGAGATGTTAGAAGAGAGATTGATTACTTTAATTTTAAAATCGCCTCAAAATCTGAACCTCATTGAAAAAAATAGATTAGCTGATTTTTCGCCTCAGGTTCAGGAAATTTTAATCAAATTAAGAAAAACCCCCACACCAAATTTTGGTGTGGGGGCCGATTCTGAATTTTTTAATTATCTTTCTT
>JASEJS010000024.1 GCA_030016765.1 Patescibacteria group bacterium | reverse complement strand
CTCTTGAAAATTCTCTGGCTCCTTTTTCCTTTTTTTGAAAAAATTAAACATATTTAAATATACTCTGCTGAGAATGAAGGCGGAGGAGGCAGGACTCGAACCTGCAAGGGATTTCTCCCAATAGTTTTCGAAACTATCACATTGCCATTCTGTCACTCCTCCAAAATAAAAAATATTTGTGGACCCAGAGGGACTCGAACCCTCGACCTCGGCAATGCCAATGCCGCGCGCTACCAACTGCGCCATGGGCCCCTGCTTTTCTTAATACAAAGTATAGGGATCCTTTTTTGTGCCCCTGACAGGAATCGAACCTGTATCCGAACCTTAGGAGGATTCTGTTCTCTCCGTTGAACTACAGGGGCTTGCGTCCAATCAGGGCCCACATCGCATTTGAATTGCTATCGCAATTCAAAGAGCTTCGTTCGCCCTGAGTCCGCTTCTCTCCAAAATCTCTTTGAGATTTTGGAGACCTCAATTATTTTAGCAAGTTTTCCCCTTGTTGACAAGGTTTTTTATTATAATAAAATAAAAATATATGGTTGAAAAATCAACATTTGTCGAAATAGCCAAAAAAGTTTGTCCAGCTGTAATCACTATTGTTATTACCAAAGACTTGCCTAAAGTAGAAGGATTTTATTTTTTTCCATTTGGAGGTGAAGAATTTATTATTCCCAGATTTGAGAAAGGAAGAAAAAAAACAAAAATTGGAGGAGGTTCAGGTTTTATAGTCTCTCCGGATGGCTACATTATTACTAGTTCCCATGTGGTGGCAGATCCAGAAGCGGATTATACCGTAATTTTTGAGCCAAAGAAAAGATATCCAGCTAAAGTGATATCCAGAGATCCAATCAATGATATTGCCATTTTAAAAATCAATGTGAAGAATTTTCCTTATTTGGAATTGGGAGATTCAGATAAAATTGAATTGGGAGAACAAGTGATAGCAGTAGGCAATGCCTTAGGAGAATTTCACGATACTGTCAGTGCCGGAATTGTCTCTGGGAAAAGCCGAGCAATCACAGCTTATGGAGGTTTGATTGATAGAAAAGCTGCCCAGTTAAGAGGATTAATCCAAACTGATGCTGCCATTAATCCTGGTAATTCAGGAGGACCATTAGTAAATATGGAAGGAAAGGTGATTGGAATTAACACTGCCATGGTGATGGGAGCTCAAAACATTGGTTTTGCTATTCCAATTAATTATGCCAAAAAAGATTTGGAAGAAGTGAAGAAATATGGGAAGATCATAAGGCCATTTTTGGGAGTAAGATATGTGGTTTTAAATAAAGAGTTAGCCGGATTGCATAAACTTCCTGTAGATTATGGAGCCTTAATCGTCAGAGAAACCTTCGGAGAAGAGGCAGTGGTTAAAGGATCAGCTGCTGATAAAGCTGGCCTAAAAGAATATGATATAATTTTGGAAATGAATGGAGAAAAAATTACTGAAGAAAATCCCTTAGCTCACTTATTACAAAAATATCGAGTTGGTGAAGAAATCTCTCTAAAGGTTTTAAGAGAAGGGAAAGAAATAACTTTAAAAGTAAAACTGGAAGAAAAAAAATAGCAAAAAAGTTCCAATCGCTTTTTTTAGCTCTTTGTTTTTCTCAACAAAATAGTTGAGAACTGCTATGTAGATAATAAACTATCTACTTGGTAAAGCGATTGAAATTTATGACCAAAAAAACAAAGAGGTCCATTCAATGGATAATAACCAAAAAAAATTCAAAATATTCTGGCATTCATCTTATTGCCGATTTTTGGTATGGAAAGATTATTGAGGATCCAAATAAAATTAAAAAAATTTTAATCAAAGCAGTTAAGGAAGCAAATAATACTCCATTAAAAGTTGCTATTCATAAATTTAATCCTCAGGGAATTACTGGGGTTATTTTATTAGCTGAAAGTCACATCGCTTTGCATTCCTGGCCGGAATTTAATTATTTAGCTATAGATATTTATACTTGTGGAGATAAGACTACTCCAAAAAAAGCTTTGGATTATCTAAAAAAAGAATTTCAGCCTAAAAAAATTGAAATAAAAGAAATAAAGAGAGGAAAATTCATTAATATAGAGAAAAATAGGTAAATTTTGGTTTTGGAACAGAAAGGTTTAAGCTCAATAAAAATTCTGGAGAAATTTTATCAAATTATCAGAAATTCCTTTTATTATTAATAGCGATGAAGATTGTAATTAAAACAAAAAATGTAAAATTAAATCCGACTCTTCGAGAATGGATTCAAATGGAGCTTGATTCCCTTGAAAAATTTTCAAAAATTTTACAGAACAAAGAAGAATATTTTAATCATTTCTTTGGTAAAGGAAAACCAAGAGTGGAGGCCTGGGTAGAAATCGGTAAAGAAAGCCTTCATCATAAAAAGGGACCGGTTTTTTGGGTGGAATGCCAAATGAGATTTCCAAAAAGAAGTTTAAGAGCTACTGCCCAATCTGAGAATTTAAAAGCAGCGATTACTGAAGTAAAAGATGAATTGCAACGGCAACTAAAACAATATAAAGAGAAAGTTTTAACTAAAACCAGTGCTTTGACTAAAAGAAGAGTTAGAGTTTTAAAAAAAGAATTAAAATTAGCTCCCCAAGCCAGGTTTTGGCGAAAGGGAAGGCTAAGGGAAGAAGGAATATGAAAAAAATTTATGGTAAAGAATTAATACTAGATTTAATCGATTGCGATCCAAAAACTATTAGATCAAAGAAAAAAATTTTGGAGTATTCCAATAAACTTTGTAATTTGCTAAAAGTTAAAAAATATGGTAAGCTCTTGATAGAAAGATTTGCTTTGAAAAATCCGGTTACCGCTGGTTATTCTTTAGTTCAATTAATAGAGACCAGTTCAATAACTGCTCATTTTTCTGAACTTTGGAATCGGGCTTTCCTTAATATTTTTTCTTGTAAATTATTTGACCATAAAAAAGTAACCGATTTTACTAAAAAATTTTTTAAAGCAAAAAAAATTAAAAATAGGGTCTTAATTCGTTAATCGCTTTAAGCAATTAACTGAAAAATCATGGTAAACATTTCATAATTGGTAGGGTTTATGAGAAAAAAATTTCTTTTTGGAAAAATTTGGTTTTTTGAGGAGTTCAAATTACCCACCGAGCTACCAACTTCTACTTGGGGAGTCCAAATTGAAAAAGATATTTATTCTGGAAAAAGCCAATATCAAAAAATTGAGATTTTTGAGACAAAAGAATTTGGGAGGATTTTAGTTTTAGATGGATTGGTTCAACTCTCAACAAAAGATGAATATATCTACCATGAGATGTTAGTTCATCCCGCTTTTCTTTATCATCAAAATCCCAAAAAAGTTTTAATCATTGGGGGTGGCGATGGTGGAGTATTAAGAGAGGTGGTGAAATATAAGGATGTTAAAGAAATTTTTTTAGTAGACATTGATGAAAAAGTTATTGAGGTTTCAAAAAAATATTTACCTTCAGTTTCCAAAGGAGCTTTTGATGATAGAAGATTAAAAATTTTTAATGAGGATGGCCGAAAATTTATTAAAAACTATAATAATTTTTTTGATATTATAATTTGCGATTCAACTGATCCTTCTGGACCTTCAATACCTCTTTTTCAAGTCCGATTTTATAAAGATGTTTTAAGGGCCTTAAAAGAGAAAGGAATTGCCGCTTTCCAAACTGCTTATTTCAAAGAGAAATTTGCAAAAAAAGCTAGAGAAAGAATTAGAAAAGTTTTTCCCTTCTTTAAGGTTCACAAAGCCTTTGTTGGATGCTTTCCCTTTGATGAACACACTTTTTCTTTTGGTTCAAAAAAGGTTGATTTTGAGAAATTTAGCTTTAAAAAAATAAAAGAAAAATATCAAAAATTAAACCTTAAAACAAAATATTATTCTCCCCAAATTCATTTTGCCTCAGCAGTTTTCCCAAAATATCGAAAATGAAATGTTTAACCCGCATAAAAGACACTTCTCACGGGATCGGTAATAATTTTCTTGAGTAATTTTGTGGAGAGAAGTATTTAATTGACAAAATTTTAAGAAGATGATAAAATATAAAACAGGAGGTGGTGAAAATTGAAAATAAGAAAGGCTGAAGAAGGAGAAATAGGAGAGATAGCAAAAATTATCAGAGAAGAAATATATCCTGAGATCTCTGTTACTGAAATGGAAGAATGGATTAAAGGGCTTGGTTGGCCACCAAATCCATATCTTTGGTGGTTTGTAGTAGAAAAAGGAGGAGAGATTATTGGATGCATGCGTTGGGCAATCTGGGACTTCTGTAAAGATGAGATATTGCTTCTTTCCTCCTGGATTGGGATCAAAAAAGAATACCAGAATCAAGGGATAGGAAAAGAATTGTGGAGAGAAGCATTCAATAGAGTGAAGCAATATTGGCAAGAGAAAGGGAAGAAAATCGCAGCCATTTTTACAGAAACCGACGAAGATAACAAAAGAGCTTGCCATTTTTACCGAAAACTTTTCGAACAACCAAAGGAAATAAAACTTCCAATGTGGAGTAAAGAAAGAATAGTTTGGTTCTTTAAAAATTTTTAAGCCCTTTTTGGGCTTTATTTTTTAGAAAAATCTGAATTCAACAAAATAAAGGAGGTAGAGAAATGAAAAGAACAATTCTCTAAGGCATTCGAAGGTCGAGACTGTTTTGTTCCAGCTGCTGCGCTGGTGACTTTGAACATCCCACTAAAGGATCATTTTTGGAAATAGCCATCTCAGAAGGAAATGCTGCCAAAACCCTAAAAATAAAAAAAGGTGATGAAATAACAATTACTAGGAGAAGGGAGGGAAATTAAAAAGGAGAGTTTAACTCTCCTTTATTTTTTTGAGAAAAGTTATACAATAAAAAGATACTATGTCAATAATTAGGAAAATTTTTGGGGATGCCAATGAGAAATATTTAAAAAAACTTCAGCCAATTGTTGAGAAAATAAATAAACTCGAACCAGAATTCGAGAGTTTTTCTAATGAAAAACTAAAAGAAAAAACTGGAGAATTTAAAGAAAGGTTGAAAAAAGGAGAGACTTTAGATGATTTATTACCAGAAGCTTTTGCCTTAGTTAGGGAAGCAGCTAAAAGAACCTTAAATCAAAGGCATTTCGATGTTCAATTGATTGGTGGAATCGTTTTGCATCAGGGAAAAATTGCCGAAATGAAAACTGGGGAAGGAAAGACCTTGGCTGCTACTTTGCCTTTATATTTAAATGCCCTGGAAGGGAAAGGAACTCATTTAGTAACTGTTAATGATTATTTGGCCAGAAGGGATACGGTCTGGATGGGTCAAATCTATCATTTACTTGGCTTATCAGTTGGTTGTTTAAATCACGAACAATCTTTTTTATATGATCCAGACTTTAAAAAGCCCCCGGAGGAAAAGGAAAAAATGAGAGATGAATTGGGGAGTTTTTATGTAGTTGAAGATTTTTTAAGACCTTGCTCCAGAAAAGAGGCCTATTTAGCTGATATCACTTATGGTACTAATAATGAGTTTGGATTTGATTATTTGAGAGATAACATGGTTTATGATTTAAATCAACAGGCTCAGAGGGGGTTTCATTATGCCATTATTGATGAGGTTGATTCAATTTTGATTGATGAAGCCAGAACTCCCTTAATAATCTCGGCTCCAGATGTGGAAAGTTCGAAATGGTACGGAGAATTTGCTAAGATTATGCCCCATTTAAAAGAAAATATTGATTATCAGATTGATGAGAAGATGAGGGCAGTGACTTTAACTGAAGAAGGGATAAACAAAATTGAAAAGATTTTGGGAATGGAAAATATTTACCAAGAAAAGGGAATAAAATATTTGCATCATTTAGAGCAGGCCTTGAGGGCAGAGGCTCTTTTCAAAAAGGACCGGGATTATGTAGTCAGAGATGGCCAGATAATTATTGTTGATGAATTTACTGGTAGATTGATGCCAGGAAGGAGATGGTCAGGAGGTTTGCATCAAGCTATTGAAGCTAAAGAAGGAGTCAGGGTTCAGCCAGAATCATTAACCTTAGCTTCAATTACCTTTCAAAATTATTTTAGAATGTATCATAAATTAGCCGGGATGACTGGAACTGCAGCTACCTCAGCTGAGGAGTTTGATAAGGTTTATGGATTAGAAGTAATTGTTGTTCCAACTAATAAGCCGATGATAAGAAAAGATCTGCCAGATAGAGTTTATAAAACAGAAAAAGGAAAATTTGAGGCAGTGGTCAAAGAAATAAAAGAAAGACATCAAAAAGGTCAGCCAGTTTTGGTAGGAACTACCTCTATTGAAAAAAATGAGTATTTGGGAAAATTATTGGATCGAGAAGGAATTCCCCATCAAATTTTAAATGCCAAAAATCATGAAAGGGAAGGAGAGATCATTGCCCAGGCTGGGAAATTGGGAGCAGTTACTATTGCCACTAATATGGCAGGTAGGGGAGTGGATATAATTTTGGGAGGGAATCCCCCAAATCCAGAAGAGGCAAAAGAGGTTATCGAATTAGGAGGACTCCATGTTATTGGTACGGAAAGACACGAAGCCAGGAGGATTGATAATCAGTTAAGAGGAAGAGCAGGAAGGCAAGGAGATCCAGGATCTTCTCAATTTTTTGTTTCACTGGAAGATGATTTAATGAGAATTTTTGGCGGAGAGAGAATAAAATCTTTAATGGGCATTTTGAAAATTCCAGAAGACCAGCCAATTGAAGCTAATCTGGTTTCAGGAGTAATTGAATCAGCTCAATCAAAAATTGAGGGGTTAAATTTTGATTTAAGAAAGTATGTTTTAGACTATGATGATGTTTTAAATAAACACCGAGAGGTAATCTATAAAAAGAGAAGGGAAATCTTAGAAAAAGCCCAGAAAAATGAGCTAAGCTCCTTAATTTTGGAGATGATAAAAAAAGCCGGCTTTACTGAAAAAGAATATAAAGAAAAAGAGAAAGAAATAGGTGAAGAAAACATGCGACAAGTTGAAAAAATTATTAGTTTAAGAATCTTAGATATGCTCTGGATGGAACATTTGGAAAATATGGAATATCTCAGAGATTCAGTAAGGTTAAGGGCTTATGGTCAGCAAGATCCTTTGGTTGAATATAAAAATGAAGGCCACAAAATGTTTCAGAGATTACTTGCAACTATGGAATCTAATATTGCCAACACAATTTTGAGAATTAGCCTTGCTCCGTTTCCTCCTCAAGTTGCTCCTTCGCTGACCCCTAGACCCTATTCCCTAAAACCTAAAAATAAGCCCGGTCGAAATGATCCCTGCCCTTGCGGTAAAATCAATCCCAAAACTGGCAAACCAATGAAATACAAAAAATGTTGCTGGCCAAAGTATGGTTAATATGCCAAAACAAAAAATCATTTTAAAAGGAATTCTAGTAATCAGTTTTAAAATTTTTTCTTTGACAATTCTTATTAAATGGACTAAACTTAAAATAAATGAAAAAAATTATTCAGGTTAAAATTTATAAAGGAGAAAAATATTATGTGGCGGAATGCATTGATTTGCCAGTAGTTACTCAAGGAAAAACTGTGGATGAAACTATTGAAAATATAAAGGAAGCAATTTCGCTACATTTGGAAGGTGAGAATTTAAAGGAATGGGATATTTCGCCTGACTTTTCAGTTTTAATTAATTTTGAGCTTGAACCATTTTATGCCAAAACTTAAAGTTCTAAGTGGAGAAGAAATTTTAGAGATCTTTTCTCAATTTGATTTTAAAATTATTTCTCAAAAGGGGAGTCATGTAAAATTAAGGAGGACTCTAAATAATGGAACAAAGCAAACCTTAACTATTCCTTTACATAAAGAATTAGATAAGGGAACTTTAAAGGCAATTTTCAGACAGGCCTTAAGATATATTCCTGAAGAAAAATTAAGGCCTCTTTTTTATGGAGAAAATTCTTAAAATATGCCAAAACAAAAAATCATTTTAAAAGGAATCCCAGCAAGTTCTGGAGTAGTTAGGGGTAAAATTAAAATTGTAAATTCCCTATTTGAAATTGATAAAATGGAAGAAGGAGATATTCTTGTTTCTATATTAACAAATCCACATTATCTTCCAGCTATTCTTAAAGCAAAAGCAATAGTAACTGATATTGGTGGTATTTTATCTCACCATGCCATCGTAGCGAGAGAGATGGGAATTCCTTGCGTTGTAGGAACTAATGAAGCAACAAAAAAATTAAAAGATAATATGGAAGTAATTGTGGATGGAGAAAAAGGGGAAGTGATAGTTATATGAATATGAAAGTTGATGAAAAAATTAATCAATTATGTTCAACAATAGCTGAACACATAGTAGAGGATAAGTCTCAGCCTCCTCTTTGGCCTGTTCATGCTTTGGAAGGATATTGGCCTTTATATTCCCACTTTTTGAAAGAGTTATATCAAACAATTAAAAAACTAGAACAAAAAAATTTTAGCAATGATAGAATAGCTGAATTATTTAAAGCGCCTTCAAGATTGGCAGAATTAACTTATTTGTTTATTTATGGCGGAAAAAGTAGCTTAACAGCTGAACAACTGGAGGATTTAGCTCTCCATATAATACGATATATACAACATTATCGAAAAGAAGATGTTTTTTGTAAAAGTGGGAGAAATATAATTTGGACTAAAGAGCAAGTTAATAAAGTAATTAATTATGAGATGATAACTGCTAC
This sequence comes from Patescibacteria group bacterium, assembly GCA_030016765.1. Classification (GTDB taxonomy): domain Bacteria; phylum Patescibacteriota; class Minisyncoccia; order Minisyncoccales; family JASEJS01; genus JASEJS01. The sequence goes on along the minus strand of JASEJS010000024.1, from coordinate 782 downwards.
AAAAGAGAGGAGTACTATTTTAGGCAAAATTAATGCTACCCTTTGGCTTTACACAGAATTGATATGCACACGAGAACACCAATATGGGCATGAATTTCACGGTCCATATTTCTTACCGAATCAAGATATCTTGGTAGTTAGGGAATATTATGACTTAAAACGACCTGAGATATGGCCATTTACATCGGATATGAAGTTTAATAAAATAGTAACACTTGAGATATATGATAAAGATACAAAAATAGGTTTTGATTTTTTCAATCACACTGAATCTTTTACACCATTACCTCAGCGCTTAATAAAATTCACAATCGGAATAGAAAATTATGAAAATTCTATCAAGACCATATCAGAATTAAGGGGATTTCTTAGAGAACTCACTTTGTTAATGAAAAAAGCAATAGAAGCAACCAAGGAATTTAGCAAAAAAGATTGGATGAAAAAAGAGTTTGAAAATTATTTTTATCTTTTAAAGCCCCATAAAGAACTTTTGGGTGAAGAGTGGTATCCGACTCAAGAACAATACGAAATTCTTGAATATGAAATGGATGAAGAATACAGAATGATTATTCGTGAGATAGAAAATTCTTTTTCAAAAGGACCCGAGAAAGCTTTTGAAATTGTAAAGAATATCCTTTTAAGAGGAATATATGGAGAAAATTAAACCAAAAAATGAAATTATAGAAAAATTATAGAATATGAATTTCTAATGATATTAGTATTTCTGAAATTTGTATTTCGAGTAATAAAGATAATGCGTAACAATTTTCTTTTCTTATTTT
>JASEJS010000023.1:4875-9445 GCA_030016765.1 Patescibacteria group bacterium | reverse complement strand
CGAACCAGGATTTAATGCTCCAGAGGCATCTGTCCTACCATTAGACGACCCCGCAAATTTAAATTTTTAAATATCTTCTGACAGCAATTAAGCTGGAAATTACTCCTAAACCTACTCCAGTCCCTAATTGGATTAAAATTATTGTAAATAAGTTATTGGTAAAATAGCTAAAAATATTGAGACCGGGAAACAAAATTTCAATTTTTGGGCTAAAAATCCAACAGACTAAACTAAAAATTAAAAGGCAAAATAGAGTAGCAAAGAGGCCAGAGATCGCTCCCTGAACCAAAAATGGCCCCCGAATAAACCAATTCGAAGCCCCAACTAATCTCTGAACTGAAATTTCTTCTCTCGAATCATAAATTGTTGATCTAATCTGGTTGAAAACAATTAAAATAGCTATCGTAGCTAAAATTAAAGAAAAAATAAGACCAGCTCTAGAAATCCCAGAAGTTATCAAAGAAATTCTTTCAATAATTGGTTTTCTCTGATAATAATCAACTTTTTTAATCAGATCTCTAAAAGGACCATTTTCTAAAAAATTTGCCACAGCTGTATATTGAGCAGCTTCGGAAACCTTGATATTTAAAGAAGCTAACAGAGGATTTTCTCCAACTTCTTTCAGAGATTCCATTAAAATTGGATTATCTTTATATCTTTGGATAAATTTCTCTAAGGCCTCTTTCTGGGAAATATATTCAACGCTTTTTACTTCAGGAATTTTTAAAATCTCTTCTTTAACCTTTAAAATATCTTTTTCTAAACATTCTTTTTTAAAAGAAACTGAAATATCAACTTTTTCTTTCAAAGAGGAGATTAAAAATTGAGTTATATTTTGGAGAAGGAAAAGGGAAGTAATTAAAGAAATGACTAGGATCGTAATAAAAATGTTAGCAATAGAAAGACCACTATTTCGAGAAAAATTCATCCAGCCAAATTTAAAAATTCTCTTTATCGAAGTAAACATAGGAATCGCTTCGCTCTCTTATTGAATAGTTTCGAATTACAAATAAAATTTAATAATTTGTAATTTGGTTAGATTCGTAATTCTTAGGGTTATAAAATGAATCTCCCTTTCTCTTCATCTCTTATCACTCTCCCTTTTTCTAAAGTTATCACCCTCTTGCCCAAACTATTAATTATTTCTTTGTCATGAGTGGCTAAAATGATGATGGTCCCCAATTCATTGATTTTTAACAAAAGCTGTATAATATCTAAACTATTGTATGGGTCGAGGTTACCAGTTGGTTCATCAGCTAAAATAATCTCTGGGCGGTGAACAAGAGCTCGGGCAATAGCTACTCTCTGTCTTTCTCCAGCAGAAAGTTCGGCTGGAAAATTAAAAGCCCGATCTGAAAGTCCAACAATTTCTAAAACTTCAGGCACATCCCTGGCAATTTCCTCATCAGTTGCTCCTATCACCTCCATAGCATAGGCAATGTTTTCATAAACTTTTCTTGAAGAAAGAAGTTTGTAATCTTGAAAGACCACTCCAATTTTCCGGCGCAATTTAGGAAGATTTCCCGGTTTTATTTTCTGAACCTCTTGGCCATCAAAAAAAATTCGGCCCTGAGTTGGCTTTTCTTCAGCTAAAAGTAATTTAAGTAAGGTGGTTTTTCCAGCTCCTGATCTTCCAACAATTGAAACAAACTCTCTCGATTTAATCTCGAAAGATACATTTTCCAAAGCAACAATATCTGGTGGATAGATTTTAGTAATATTCTGAAATTTAATCACAAATATTTATCACTAATCTTTTCAAGAATAATTAGTGTAAATTCGTGATTCTAATTCGTGATTTTATTAGTGGTTTTAATTTCCGTCTCAATGAATTTGTCCAATTTACCATCTAATACTCCTTCCACATCAGAAGTTTCTACATTTGTTCTTAAATCTTTGACCAGTTTATAAGGATGGAAAATATAAGACCTAATTTGATTTCCCCAGCTAATATCTACTGCCTTTCCTTTAATCTTGGCTATTTCTTTCTCTTTCTCTTTCTTTCTTAAATCAAATAATTTAATATAAAGTAACTTCATCGCCTTTTCCTTATTTAATCCCTGAAGTCTTTCTGACTGACAAGAAACAGTGATTTTGGTAGGTAAATGAGTAATTCTGACTGCTGTTTCCCGATGATCCCTATATCTTCCCCCAGGTCCAGTGGCTCTAAAAGTCTCAATTTTTAGATCTTCTGGTCTTATTTTTATTTCTTCTGCCTTTTCAATTTCAGGTAAGACCTCAACTAAGGCAAAGGAAGTATGACGAAGACTTTTTGGCGAAAAAGGAGAAATTCTGACCAATCTGTGAACTCCACTCTCTCCTTTCAAAAATCCATAAGCAAAGTTCCCCTTAATTTCTAAAACAACAGATTTTGTTCCAATTCTCCCCTCTGGCCCTATTCCCTCTCCAAAGGATTGATGTAAAATAGTTGTTTTAAATCCTTTTTGTTGACAATATCTCTCATACATTCTGAGTAAGAGAGTTGCCCAGTCTTGGGCATCCACTCCTCCAGCTCCAGCATAGATGGATAAAATTGCATTTCCCTTATCGTATTTTCCAGAAAGAAAAACCTGCAGTTCCTTTTGTTTTAGTTTTTTCTCAAACTCCTTAACTTTTTTTTCTTTCTTTAAGGAGCTTAGCTCCTTTTTTAATTCATCAAACTCGGCTATTTCTCCTCTTAACTGAGCTATCTCTTGACTAATTTTTATTGCCTCTTCTTTATCTTTCCAGAAATCTGGTTTTTGAATTTCTTTTTCTAATTCCTTTAGTTTCCTTTTTTTATTTTCAAGGTCAAAGACAGTCCTCAAGTTTGAGGAGTCTTTTTTGAAGATTTTCAATTTCTTCAGCTAAAATTCTCATACTTTTATTTTAATAAAATTTTTAAAAAAGTAAACATCTTAGAAACCAGAATTTCTAAACAGAGCAAAAAATAAAAAGGGTAAACACCCCTTTTAATCAAATTCCCAATTTAAATGCTGTGCTCCTTAAAAATCTTTCCTCACCTCTTTTTTCTTATTTAATTTTCAAAGGTAATTTCTCCTTCCAAAGAACTATTTTAAGGATATCAAACTTTTTGAATTTAATCAAGTTTTGTAACTAAAAATAAAAAAGAGGGGTAAAAAATTAACTCCTCAAATTTTGGTGTTTTGTTTCTCTTTTTTGTGGCTAAAATCCATTCTACTCCTTATGGTTTAAATTTGGATCTCAAGAGTTTCTTATGTTTTTTCATCTCAAATTACTTAAATTTAATCCAGAGCCAGAGATCGGATTCGAACCGATGACCTATCCTTTACGAGAGGATTGCTCTTCCACTGAGCTACTCTGGCAAAGCGGGTGAGCGGAGTCGAACCGCCGTCTACTCCTTGGGAAGGAGTCATAATAACCGTTATACGACACCCGCAAAACTTTTAAATTTTTAATTTCTCTAATAACCTTTGCCAAAAACTTTTTTCTTCTTTTGTTTCTTTCCCTTTTTCTTTTTTAATTACTACTACTTCTTCTCCAGGCTTTTTTAAATCAAGTTGTTCTCTAGCTACTTTTTCTAAATAACTTTCAGTTCTAGCTTGGGAAATCTTTTCTTTCAATCTCTGATTTTTTTCCTCCAAAATTTGAATTTCTTTTTTCAGAGTTTCAATTTGAGCAATAAGTTCAGATCTTTTCTGGCTTATTTTTAAATTAGAAAAAATTAGAAAACCAATTATTATTACTAATAAACACCCAATTAAGGTTGAAAATATAGTCTGGCAAGAATTCTCCTTTTTAATTCTTTTTGTTTTTTGTATCATAATAGAGGAAGTAAATCGCTCGCCCTCGCCTGCATTCCTCCAAATCGCATTCGCGATTTGGAGACCTTAATGTGGCCTCCAAAATTGCGAAGCAATTTTGGAGTAAAGCTTCGGGCTCGCTCTCCAGAAACCCTATGAAAGTGAAACCAAAAATAATTTTTAAAATAATCTGGATTATTTTGATTTCTTTAGTAATTTTGAGCACGATTATTTTTTTACTCGCCCCCTTATTTTAAATCTCTTTCATTTTAACATTTTAATCCAAAAATTCAACAACGCAGATTTTACTTCCTTGTCCAATAAATTCTAGTCAAACCAAGTAAAATTAAAAGGAAATAAAAAAACACCTCAAAGGGTGATTTTAGTTTCTTTCTTTTTTCAGGCCAGAAAATTTTTTCTGAATTGAAAAAAAGAAAAAAATAAGGGAAGAGATTAATATTTCACTGTTGCCACTACTGCGTTTTTGTAAATCGTGCTGGTCTCCGCTATACTCAATTTTACTCCGCCATAGTAATACCGTATGCTTAGACAAGAAGTCTGATTTTTTCCTATTCTTGCCCCTCCTAGCAATAACATTGGTCTCTCACCGAATCCGATTTTTCCTATATAGAAAGGATCCATTATTGATAAGTAGACCAATGCTTCGTATCCTGCTCCTCTATCTTCAATATTACCTAGTTCCACTTCACTTACTGACTTCTCTTGATATAACCCTAGATTTAACTTTACCCAGTGAAATTCATCTGCCTTTCTCTGTATCCCATCTGTAGCCGGTAAGCTTAGCT
>JASEJS010000023.1:0-4775 GCA_030016765.1 Patescibacteria group bacterium | reverse complement strand
CTGAGAGTGCGGAAATTAAATACTGCGAATTCCCATAGCAATTTACAGGTCACTGCGAGGTCTACTTTACCAGTCTCGGTAGGGAACGCGTAGCATAAAGTAATTCTGTACCCTTTTTGTTTCTCCTCTGGAGTTAACTCTGGCATCTCTGGAATTTCCTGAAATTTTTCTTCAGGAATTATATGATCTGGGTAGTACATTTCTAGCCAAGTATTGAACATCTTCCATCGCTGCACTTGTTCTCCCTGTGAAATTTCTTCTCTTTTAATAGAAGCTATTTTTATTAAGTTTCTCAGCATTACTTGATCTATGGGTTTTTGCAAAATCTCTTGCAAAATCTCTATTGTTGGCTCTCCAAGTTTCTCCGGACGGATTCCTGCTTTTTTAAACTTTTCTAAAATCTCCTCTGAGATTCCTAATTCGTCCAATTTTTTTTCATATGCCTCTTTCGCTCTCTCCCATTCTTCCTCTCTTTCTTTCTCTTCTCTAATTCTCTCTTCCAATCTTTCTTTCTCTTCTCTAATTCTCTCTTCCAACATTTCGTTTATTTTTCCTCGAGTAATAAACTCAAGGAAATTCCATACCTTTCCTTTCATTTTTCTCACCTTTTGCCCTCCTTCTTTTTTGGATGGGCGAGCTATCCACCAATTGCTTGATAGACAATTCGCCCATCCAAAATATTTTCCTTCTCTTCCCTTTTTAAGTGCTTTTTAAAGAGCTATCTAAGATGAAATTTATCTTTTCATTTCCTGTATAAGAGGATAGCATATTTCTTAAAATTTGTCAAGAGTAATACAAATTCCTTAAAGACAGCTGACTTGATTGTTTGATTTCAGCGATTTTAAAAGAAAAGGCAGCTAAAATATAGATAAAAATTCCAAATAGACAGCTGAGTTAAAAAGCCCAAGCCCCCACACCTAAATTAGGTATGGGGCAAGCAGACAATAAGCCGAATTCTGTTTTAGGCAATCATCAATCTAGGCCTGAAATTGCTTTCAGGCTCAAGCGAACTACTTTTCCCCCTCCTCTGGAGGGGGTTTGTTCTTGCTCCCAGGTAGGAGTTTAGCCGTTTCACCCCTGAGATTTCTCTCAGGACTCACCCTAAAAAGGGTGCTTCTCATCTTTCGACTTGAAGCGTCTCTGTTCGCATCCCTCGTCTTACGACGGACGGGTGTTACCCGCTACCTTTTTAACCACTAAAAATTAGAGGTAAGAGTTCGGACTTTCCTCCCCCTCCTAACTTTGCTTAGAAAGAATACTATTTTTTATTCTTTCTTTGAGTTTTACCCATCCAGTTTTATGTTTTTTAAGTCTTCTTTCTCTTTCAAGAGCATCCGCTTTTGAACGATACCACTCAGTATAAACTAGCATCCATGGTCTTTTATATTTAGTAGCTGGAGATAAACCTTGATTATGTTCTCTCAATCGCTTCTGAACATCATAAGTGGTACCAATATAAAATGAGAAATTTTTCTTACTTTGAATTACATATAAATACATAAAAGAGCAAAGTTAGGAGGGGGCGATTGCCTTGTCTACTTGCCCCCACACTTATATCTATAGGTGTGGGGGCTTGAGCTAATTTAAGCTTAGCAAAAGAGAAAAAAGTCGTCAATTTTTCAATTAAATTAATCTTTGAGTCTTGACCTGGCTATTTAAAATTTCATTGGCCAATCTATCTGCTTCTTTATTTTTCTCTCGAGAGATGAGTTTAAATTTAACTTTTCTAAAATCTAATCTTAAGTTCCAAATTTCTAAAAAAAGGGGTTGAATTTTTTCATCCAAAATTTTATATTCTCCTCTTAATTGTCTTATCAAAAGTTCAGAATCTGATCTTAATTCAATTTCAGTGTTTTTGGCCAATTTTTTTCCAAATAAGGCTTTAAATTTTTTTAAGGCAAAAATTGCTGCCTGATATTCTGCTTGGTTATTGGTGGTATCTCCTAAAAACATTGAATATTTTTTAATTGTCTGTCCTTTTTCATTGCAAAAAACAACCCCAATTGCCGCAGGTCCTGGATTACCTCTAGAGCCTCCATTAGTATAAATTATTATTTTTTTCATTTTTAGTGAAATATTTAATTAGACAATTTTTAAATGCTTTTAAATTTTCATTTTTTAGATTAAAACCAGCTGCTAAAGGATGGCCTCCATAGGTTTTTAATAATTTTGAACATCTTTTCATTGCCTCCACACTATTTATTCCAGAAGGAGTTCTCACTGCCCCCCTGCTCTCAATCTCTCCTTTTTTAAAAATGAAAGTTGGCTTTTTATAAATCTGGCAGATTTTCGAAGCAACTGGACCTAACAAAACTAGGGGCCAATGAGATTCACCTTCAAAAACAATAGGTTCGGTTAATTTCTTTAAAACTTTCTCTTCAACTTCAGCTGTTATCTCTTTAATTTCAATTTGTTTTCGATAACACCTTTCAAGAAAATCTTTGGCCAAAAGATCTGCTTCCTCTTGAGAACTGATAGTTAAAAGTAAAAAGGCTTGGTTCAGATGATCTTTTACTCCGACCGCATTTAAAGCACTGATTATTTTTTGAGCTGTCTGTCTAGGAGTGGTTGCATTTTTAATTTTATCTATCTTTAAAAAAGCTCTCAGTCCCGGTCGCCAGCTATTCATTAGAGAAGATAATCCTTGTTCAATCATAATTTTATTTTCATCCTCTACTGGCATCATATCGGCAATAGTAGCTAAAGCTACCAATTCCAAAAAATTCTCTTTAATCGAATCAGTTAGTCTGTTTTTCAAAAGAATCTGAGAAAGCTTATAGACTATTCCCACATTAGCCAATCCTTTAAATGGATATTTATCTGTTTTTTGGTTTGGATCAACAATAATGGCAGCTTCTGGTAATTTATCTAAAACTTGATGATGGTCAATAATAATTACTTCAAATCCTATTTTTTTAGCCAGTCTCACTTCCTCAAAATTTCCTATTCCACAATCTAAAGCAATTAAAAGGGCAGGAGAAAACTGTTTTAAATAATCTAAACCCAATTCTGATATTCCATATCCTTCCTTTTCTCGATCTGGAAAATAAATTGCTTCTACTTCACCCTCTAAATTTTTTAAAGTTTCTTTCAAAATAATAACTGAAGCTACCCCATCTAAATCAGCATCTCCATAGAGAATAATTCTCTCATTTCTCTTTATTGCCCTTAAGATTCTTTGAGCTACTTTTTTCAAATTCTTAATCTCTGCCATTATTTAATTATAACTTAACTTTCTTCCAGAATAAAATCTTAGAAAAAATTTTAGAAGAAACCAAAAATTACCCAGCGATGGGCTTTTTGTTAGCTCCGGCGGTAGGATTCGAACCTACAACCTAATGCTTAACAGGCACCCGCGCTACCATTGCGCCACGCCGGAATGTGCCGCTAAGCGGCAGTTACATTATACAATATTTTTAATAGCCTTTCAATTTTTCTAAGGCTCGATGTTCTCTAATTTTTTCTAAGGCCTTGGCTTCAATTTGACGAATTCTTTCCCTGGTCACTCCAAATTCCTGACCAACTTCTTCTAAGGTGTGGGTAATTCCATCTTCCAAACCAAATCTCAAAGAGAGAATTTTTTGTTCTCGAGGAGTTAAATCAGCCAAAATTTCTTTTAACCTTTCTCGAAGCAAAGATCTGGCTGCTCCTAAAGAAGGTAGGGGTATTTTTTCATCTTTAATAAATTCAGCTAAAATTGAATCTCCCTCCTCTTCACCAACTGGAGTTTCTAAAGAAACAGTTTCTTGGGAAATTTTCATTATATGATGAACTTTGTCTACCTCAATTCCCATTTCAGCAGCAATTTCTTCTGGCAGAGGTTCTCGACCCAGGTCCTGAAATAGTCTTCTTTTGGCTTGAGTATATTTTGTCATGGTCTCTACCATATGCACTGGTATTCTAATAGTTCTAGATTGGTCAGCTAAGGCTCGGGTGATAGCCTGTCTGATCCACCAGGTGGCATAGGTGGAGAATTTATAACCTTTCCGCCAGTCAAATTTTTCCACTGCTCGAAAAAGTCCCAAATTTCCCTCTTGAATTAAATCAAGCAAAGTTAAATTTGGAGATCTGCCAATGTATTTTTTGGCAATAGAAACTACCAATCTTAAGTTAGCCTGGGCCAGTTTTTTCTTTGCCTTCTCGTCTCCCTTTTCAATTTTTTTGGCCAACTCCTTTTCTTCTTCAGCAGTTAAGAAGGGAATTTGACCAATTTCTTTTAAATACATCTGGATTGGATCCAGTTTTATTTCCGGAACCATTCCTCCAGCCCCTTCTTTCTTTAATTCTTCTTTCGCTTTCAAAAATTCTCTTTTCTCTTTAATTTCAATTCCCTCTTTTTCTAGGCTTTCATAAAGTTCTTCTAACCCCTCAATGTCTTTTTCTATTTCTGGAAAGAAAAATAAAATTTCTGAACTAGTAACAAAGCCTCGCTTTTTGCCTTTTTCAATCAAGGCCTGAAGTTTTTCAGAAGGAAAAATCTCCTTTTTCTTAGTTGAAGATCTTTTCTGACGAGGTTTAACTTTTTTTAATTTTTTCTTAGTTTTTTTAATTTTTTTCATCTCAAAATTTAGTTAATTTATTAGCCCAATAATTAAAATCTTTGGTTAAATCATTTACTTTCTTAAAATCTCTTCCTTCCTCTGCCTTTTTAATTTCCTGGGAAATAGAATTTAATTTATTTTTTATTTTTATGAGTTGAATTTCTTTTAAACAATTTTGAATCTCCTCAGCTATTTCTTTTTCATTGACAGTTATTTCCTCCACTTCAGCTTTTA
>JASEJS010000022.1 GCA_030016765.1 Patescibacteria group bacterium | reverse complement strand
TCTATATTATCACTATCTTTCACTTTTTTCAATTCTGAAATTTTTTCTTCAATTTCTTTTTTTGTTTCAGCAGAAATGGGGTACCCACCGCCGGTTGGTCCTCCAGCTTCTCTCAAAGTCTTTTCAGTAGTATAAATCAGATTATCAGCCAGATTTCTGGCTTCTGATAATTCTCGCTTTTTTCTATCTTCTTCAGCATGTAATTCCGCCTCCCTTTTCATTCTCTCAATCTCCTCTTTTGATAAACCAATTGACCCCTCAATTCTTATTGACTGCGATTTACCAGTAGCTTTGTCTTTTGCTGTTACCGTTAAAAGTCCATTAGCGTCAATATCAAAAGTGACTTCAATTTGGGGAATTCCTCTCGGAGCAGGTGGAATGCCCTGAAGAATAAATTTCCCCAGAGACCTGTTATCATAAGCCATTGGCCTTTCTCCCTGTAAGACATTGATTTCAACTGAGGTCTGATTATCAGCGGCAGTGGAAAAGATCTGAGATTTGCTAGTGGGAATGGTCGTATTTTTTTGAATCATAATTGTATTTATCTGACCCAAGGTCTCAATCCCCAGAGAGAGAGGCAAAACATCCAAAAGCAAAACACTTTTAATTTCTCCTTCTGGCGCCCGGCCTTCTTCTTTTGCCTTTAAAATTTCGGCCTCAATGGCTGCTCCCATGGCCACCACTTCTTCTGGATTAATTGTTTTATTTGGCTCTTTGCCAAAAAAATCTTTAACTGCTTCCCTTACTGCCGGAATTAAGGTTGTTCCGCCAACCAGAACAATTTCATCAATATCTTTTTTAGTCAGTTTTGCCTCTCCTAGGGTCTTTTTAGTTCTTTCAATTGATTGCTCAATCAGGTCTCTGGTCATATTTTCAAATTGGGCCCGAGATAACTTATACAAAAGATGTTTTGGGCCAGCAGCATCAGAAGTAATAAAAGGAAGGTTTATCTCGGTTTCCAGAGCAGAAGACAATTCAATTTTTGCCCGCTCTGCGTTTTCTTTTATTCTTTGCAAAGCCAGAGGGTCTTTTGAGAGGTCAATTCCCTGCTCTTTTTTAAATTCATCAATAATCCAGTTCATAATCCTTTGGTCAAAATCCTCTCCACCCAGATGGGGCTCGCCGCCAGTGGCTTTAACTTCTACGGTTTCTGGAGAAACCTCTAAAACCGTCACATCAAAAGTCCCGCCACCAAAATCATAAACTGCCACTTTTTCGGCTTTCTTTTTGCCAAAACCATAAGCTAAGGCAGCAGCGGTTGGCTCATTAATGACTCTCAAAACTTTAAATCCAGCCACCTCACCAGCGGTCTTAGTTGCCTTTCTTTGGCTGTCATCAAAATTAGCTGGACAGGTAATAACTGCTGATTCTACTTTTTCTCCCAGTTTTTCCTCGGCATCCAATTTTAATTTCTGCAAAATCATTGAGGAAATCTCAATGGGTGTGTACCACTTATCACCAATCTTTACTTCCACCCCACCATCTGATCTTTCCCGGGTCTCATAAGGCAATCTTTTCAACTCTTTCTGGACTTCTGGATCAGAAAATCTTCGGCCAATAAATCTCTTGACAGCAAAAATAGTATTTTTGGGATTGGTAATGGCCTGGCGCTGAGCCAAAATCCCGACTAATCTTTCGCCACTTTTTGCCAATGCCACAACCGAGGGTATTAAAATCGAACCCTCTCTAGACTCCAAGCACTTTGGCTCCCCAGCTAAAATGGTAGCCATCTTGGAAATGGACGTTCCTAAATCAATACCTAATGCCTTCGGCATAATCGCGAATATTCACTAATCTGGCCACGAATTTCACGAATATATTAGTGATTATTTGTGCTCAAATTCGTGCAAATTAGCGAATTTAAGTTAATTTGGCACCTTTGACCTTGATTTTAATTGGTTTTTTCTCTTCTTTCTTAACTGGTTTCTTTTTAGGAATGACCACTTTTAAAATTCCCTCTGCATATTCAGCCTCAGCCTTTTCTCCAATCACTTCTGTTGGTAAAGGAACTACTCTTTTGTAATAACCAGCTGAAATTTCTTTTCGATAATATCCCTTCTTTTTCTCTTCCTTTTTCTCTTCAGCCTTAGCTTCAACTCTCAAATAATTATCTTTTACCTCAACTTCAATATTTTTTGGATCCACTCCAGGAAGCTCAACTTCAGCCACTACCTCTCCATCAGTTTCATAAATATCCATTCTTGGAGTTCTCATTGGGACTCTGGGAACAATTCTGGGAAATCTAAACTCTGGCCATTCCCATTCTGGCCACTCTTCTTCAAACCACCTCTCAATATCCCAAAATGGTCTCCATGGAATAATTGGCATATTAGTAAAATTTCTAAATTAATTAAAAATTTCGACCTTTGATTTAATATTTAATAGGTTTTTCATCTTTTAATTCTCCTCCATCTACATATAAATTAACCTTCTTTTCTTTTGAGCTCTAAGTAACGGCTATATGATGGGGTTTATCTAATGCTAAATTAGACACATCTACTTCAACATCGGTTCTGTCTTTTCCTAAAATAACATGAAAAAATTTTAATTTATTATCCTCATCCTTAATCATAAAAAGACTCCCAACTTTGTTAACCGGTATATTAAGTAGAACCGTTTCTTTATTGTCATTCCATTTTATTTTCCCTTACCCAAAATTCTATTGTTTCTTCTCTAATATCAATTTTTTTAACATTTCTGTTGTTAAGAATTCCCCGAAATAATTCAGCTACTTTATTCATAAATTTGTATACAATTTTTAAAATTTTCTTGCCCAACTAAAATATATGATAGCTCATAAATAGTTTGTAATATAAATTTTATTAAATCTTTAAAAGTCATAATTTATTTTGTTGTTCTTATTTTTTAAGAATTCGTTTTGTGCACAATTTACAAATAGTTTTTAAATTTGAAATATCCTCATTTGAAGGAATTTTCCAATGTCCATTTTCATCATGTCCATAATTATTGTAATGTCCAAAGCATTTTTTACAAAGTAAATCTCCACTTCTCGTTTGATAATAAACACGTTTTCCATTAACCACGTGTGTACAGGCTAACATTAAGTTATCATAATTCTTTCTCTGTTTTTTATAATAAGATTTGACCATTTGATTTTACTTTGCGACTTTTACTTTTGCTGGTCTTAATAATCTGCCATTTATTTTATAGCCTTTTTGGATCTCTTCAACAATTATACCAGATTCTTTGTCTTTTGCTTCAATTTCTTCCGCTACTTCCTGGAAATTTGGGTCAAATTTTTCCCCAATTGATTTTATTTCTTCTACTCCCTGATTTTTTAAAAAATCTAAAATTTGATTTTTTATTTGCAAAATCCCTTTGATATTTTCATCTTTTTTAAGATTCTCTGGTAGCTTTTTTTCAACTAAATCAAAGTTATCTAAAATTGGCAAAATCTTCAAAATCAATTCGGTATTAGCGTATTCTATCAATTCTCCAATTCTCTCCATCTCATCTTTTTTATAATTCAAAAAATCAGCCCTAGCCCTTTGCCAGCCTGCCAGATATTCATCCTTTTTCTTTTGACACTCTTCCAACTTTTTCTTTATATCTTCTATTTGTTCATTCTCTTTTTCCATCAATCTATTATAAACAATTTCAAAATGAAAGTCAAGAGTCAATAGTGAGTTTGGTGAAAAATCTATCAATAAAAATTGGCCTGGATAATTTTTAACTTTCTTTTGAAGATTTCAACAATTGAGGTTAGTAGTATTAGCTTAATAAGTTGACTTTTTCTACAGGTGTCGTAAAAGTCAACTAATGAGGAAGAAATCCAAATAATGAGATAAAAACATTAAGCTCTTTAAAAATTATTCTGTTTGAGATTTGTTTATTGTTGATTCAAAATTGCTAAAGAGATAGAATAATTCAATATAGGCAATAAATAAAAAATTATCTTAATGCGTGCTGATAATGGTTTTAAATTTTTTTCAAAGAAATAGAACAATTTTAATACTTTTTTTAATTCTCGCTGTAGCAGGTTTTTTCAGGTTATGGCATTTAGATTCAATCCCCCCCGGGCTTTATCCAGACGAAGCTATTAATGGAAATGAAGCTATTTCTAATCCAGGAAAAATCTTTTATCCTGAAAACAATGGCCGTGAGGGTCTTTTTATTAACTTAATTTTTTTATCTTTTTCAATTTTTGGTGTTAGTATTTGGTCAATAAAAATTGTCTCTGCCATTATTGGAATTTTAACAGTTTTAGGATTGTATTTGCTTACTAAAGAATTATTCAAAAAAATTAATAATCAACCATTGAAAATTAACAGCAAAGTAGTAGCCCTGCTTTCCAGTTTTTTCTTAGCTATTTCTTTTTGGCATACCAATTTTTCTCGGATTGGCTTTCGAGGAATTTTAGTTCCCTTTATCTTAGTATTTGCTTTTTATTTTTTATTTCGGGCTTTTCGGAAGAAAAATCTTTCTGATTTTATAATCTCTGGAATATTTTGGGGGCTTGGTTTTTATACCTATATTCCTTTTCGGATAGCTCTCTTAATTTTAATAATATTTCTAATTTTAAAATTAATTGACTACTTTAAAAAAAATCCAGTTCAAAAAAATTGGAGATGGCTTTTGAATAAAATGTATCTTCAAAATGGCTGGTGGAAGATAGATTTATTTTTGTTAATAATTATTTTAATAGCCATACCTCTGGGAATTTATTTTCTTCAAAATCCCGAATATTTTATTTCTCGAATTGCTAAAGTTTCAATTTTTGCTCAAGACTCTAATCCGCCTTTTTCCCAATTTGCTGCCTTTGGAAAATCTCTAATTTTGCATTTAGCAATGTTCAATTTTTATGGAGACCCAAATTGGCGTCATAATTTTGCTGGTTCTCCCCAATTATTCTGGCCAGTGGGAATATTGTTTTTAATTGGGTTCTTTTTTGTATTCTCCAAATTGACAAAATGTTTCGTGCACTGGAGCACGGAAGTTTTTGCAATTTTTGGTTTTCTAATAGTTTGGTTTTTTTTCATGCTTTTGCCAGGAATTTTAACTTATGAAGGAATTCCTCATAGTTTAAGAACAATTGGGGTAATTCCAGTAGTTTATATTTTTGCGGGATTAGGTGGTTGGTGGGTTTACCAATATCTCAACAAAATCATTGTGGCTAAAAAATTGTTAATTGTTCTTTGTGCTTTGTTCTTTGTGGTTATTACTTACGGACAATTTTGTAAATATTTTCTGAATTGGGCAAATCTTCCTGAAGTTGAAGATGCTTTTTCAAAAGATTATGTAGATATGGGAAATTATTTAAATTCTTTATCCCCTGAAACTCAAAAATATGTGATAGTGAATCAATCAGGGGTACCAGTTCCTTATCCAGATGGCATTCCTATGCCAGCCCAAACTATAATGTTTATTGAGAGAACTAAATTTGGGAAGCCTCGAGCCACTTATTTACTGCCTGAAAATTTAACTCAAATTGAGCCAAAAAAAGAAACTGTAATTTTAACCATGAAATGTGATAAAGAGCTGTTCAAAGAGCTCTCACAAAGATTTCCTCAAGGAAAATTCAAAAAAGAAAACAGAATTCTAATCTATGAAATTAGATAATCGACTAATAAATATTATAGCTGTCACTTTATTAATATTCTTATTTTCAATTTCTCTTTTCAGTATGAAAGATGATTCTGCCACTATGGATGAAGTTGCCCATTTGCCAGCTGGCTACTCTTATTTAACTAAAAAGGATATGAGGTTAAATCCTGAACATCCGCCTTTGTTGAAAGATTTAGCTGCCCTTCCTTTACTTTTTATCAAAAATATAAATTTTCCCTCAGAAATTGATGCTTGGAAAGAAGATATCAATGGTCAATGGGGATTTGGTTATTATTTTCTTTATCATTCGGGTAATCCAGCTGATCAAATGCTCTTTTTGGGCCGGCTCCCAATGATTTTGATTTTAATTTTACTTGGCTTTTATGTTTTTAAATGGAGCAGAGAATTGTTTGGAAATAAAGCTGCTCTTTTTTCTTTATTTTTATTTTCTTTTTCCCCAACTTTCATATCTCATGGGAGATTGGTTACTACTGATGTGGGAGCTGCAGCTGGAATATTTATTGCTACTTATTATTTTGTAAAAGCTCTTCAAAATCCAAATAAACCCCCACAACCAAAAATTTGGTGTGGGGGTAAAAAAAATATTATTTTGGCTGGCATTAGTTTCGGTTTAGCTGAGCTTTGTAAATTCTCAGTAATTCTTTTAATTCCTTTTTTTGTAATTTTAAGTTTAATCTGGTGGTTAATTAAATCTGAAAAATTTTTTCAAACTTTAAAAATTTTAGCTTTTGTATTTATAATCGGTTTTATTTTAATTGGAATAGTTTATCAATATCATATTTGGAATTACCCAACAAATAGACAAGCTAGAGATACTGAATTTTTATTAGGTTCTACTCCTTTTCCAATAATTAGAGAAATATTGGTTTGGGCCTCAACTAAACCCATCTTAAGAGCCTATGCTCATTATGGTTTGGGATTATCTTTAGCTGTTCAGAGAGCATCAGCTGGCCACACTACCTATTTTTTGGGCGAAGTTTCTGCAGCTGGTTGGAAGAATTATTTTCCAATAGTTTATTTAATAAAAGAGCCTTTAACTCTGCATATTTTAACTATTATTGCTCTTTTATACACTGCTTGGCTAATTAAAAAACCCTTTTGGCAAAATACTTTTCAGCGAACTAAAATCTGGATTAAAAATCATTTCCCAGAATTTGCTATGCTCACTTTTATTGGAATTTATTGGACAACTTCTTTAATTTCTAATCTCAATATTGGAGTTCGACATTTATTGCCTGCTTTCCCCTTTACTTTTGTCTTGGTTAGCGCAATGACAATAAATTGGCTAAAAGCACCATTTTTAAAATTGAAATATCTCATTTTGGGAGTTCTTATTTTATGGCAAGCTACTTCGGTAATTTCCATTTATCCTCATTTTTTAGCTTATTTTAATGAAATAGCAGGCGGACCAAATAATGGATATATCTATACTGTCAATTCAAATTTAGATTGGGGTCAGGATTTGAAAAGATTAAAAAAATGGGTTGATGATTATAAAATTGAGAAAATCTATGTTGATTATTTCGGTGGTGGAGATGCCAAATATTATTTAAAAGAAAAATATCTCCCTTGGTGGGGAAAAAGAGATCCAAAAGACTTACCTAAAGGAAGTTATTTAGCCATATCTGCAACTTTTTTACAAGGTGGGCGAGGCGAACCAGTTCTTGGATTCGATCAGCCTTACGGCTATTACCATTGGCTCGATAGATATGAACCAATAACAAAAATTGGCTATTCAATCTTTGTTTATTATATTAATTAACAACACCCGATTATTCTCGATAAGTTTCTGGAAAGATATAAATTTTTTCAAATCTTAAATCAATATATTTAAGACTCTTTCTTTTATCAGGAGGAATTCTTTCTTTTAAAACTAAACCAAGTTTGACTAATTGCCATTCTAGGTCTTTGATAGGATTAAGATAAATTTCCCAACCTTCTGAAGTAAGAGCATTTAATCTTTCCTCAGATATTATTGAAATTTCAACGAGGGAAATATTTAAATCTTTTAGTTTAGATTCAATTTCTAAAATCTGAGATAATTTCTCTTTTTCAATTACTCTTTCCCCTAATTTTAACTCCTCCTTAAATTTTCCATATTTTATTCTTAAAAAATCTGATTTTTCTGGAGCTTTTTCAAAAATTACTCCATTTGGATCCAACAAAAAGCAAGAGTCATTTCGACAAAAAATTCCTATTCCTTTTCTTTTTATTACCCATATACCTAACCCATCAGGATAAAGCCGTTGGATTCCAATTACTTCTATTTGAGGAATTTGGTTTAAAAGATTTTTTCTGATTCTCTCTAAATCCACTAAAAAAATACTTTTTGTTTTGAAAAATAATATTTCTCTCTCTAACTCCTTTTGGACAATTGACTGGACAGGCTCTTTAAAAACTCTATCTTCGCCAGTGACAATTATCTTTTTCACCTGAAAAATTTCAGAAAAGAATAAAAAATAAAAAATAGTTCCTATTCCAATTAAGATCAAAATTCCCAGCCAAAAAAATCGGTTTTTAAAAATCGATTTTTTTCTTTTAACTCTATAGGGTTTTCTAAAAGCCTGCCATTTCCTCATTGAAATTGAAAGAATAAATTAGAGCACCAATAAAGCATTTATTTTATAATCCTCTTTTAGTTTTTCTCAATTTCTCAATAAGGTAATTTAGCCAATATTTTTTAGAAAGTATCAAATCCTGAGTTTTAACATATTCTTTTTTATATCCACCAAAACCTGTCTTAAATAAGGTAAGGCCAGCCCAAGGATGGTTCTTATTAATAATTGATAATTGATTATGGATAATTGAAACTGGGGCAATACCCCAAAAGTTATAAACTTTACAATTTCTCTTTTTTGCTTCTTGAATTATTCTCCATTGTAAAAGATAAGATACTGGAATTTTTGGATATTTTAGCCGGGAAGCTCCATGATGATAAAAGGCCATATTTTGCCAAAAAATAATTATGGCTGAAGAAATTATTTCTCCTCGGTATCTCCCAAAAAATAAAGAAATTTGATTATCAGAGTTAAAAGCTAAAAATTCATTTTTTAAATAATCTAAGGAAAAAGGTACAAAATGATGTCGATTAACAACTTCTTGATATAACTTATTAAATTTTTCAAGATCTTTTAAATTTTTACTTTGCCAAATCTCAATTTCTTTATTTTTTTGAGCTCTCCTTATTAAATAGCGAGTAGTCTTTCTCATTTGCATTAAAAGATCTTCTTCTGGCAGAGTTATATCAAGCTCCCAAGTTAGTTCAGGGTGAATATGAATTGGAGCTATTCTTAAACCCAAATCTTTGAAAACTTTAATATTTTTCTCATTTCTTTCCCAAATCGGAGCTATTCTGATAAAATCCACCTTTTCCTTCTTGGCAATTTCTTTTAATTTCTCCAATAATATCTCTAATAATTTTGAATTTTGAATTTTGAATTTTGAATTTATATTTGGTCCATGGGGTAAAAATAAAAAATTTCCCCTTTTAGCCTGGATTTTAATTATTAAACTACTGGCCAATAAATTATTATTTTCAGATATCCCCAATCTCCAAATTTTATTTCCCATCAATTTATTAAATTCTCCCCAATTCCAGGAAGCCAAAAAAGTTTTCTCATTGCATCCTAAAAGAAAATCTTCCCAAACATTTTTATTTGTTATCTCTTGTAACCTTAAATTCATAAAACAACTTATAATACAATTTCTACGGCCGTTGAATTTATACTATAACTCCACTTCTTCGATTAAAAATAGTTTAACATAAGGATCCAAAGAGTATTTCCTCAAAATAGCCTCGGTTTCCTTTAAAACATCGTAGGGGCAAATCCAAACGCTTTGTTGAAGCATCTTATAACCTAAAAGATGAAGATATTCTCTTAATAAATCCCGTAAATGGCGTTTTTTCTCGGGAATATCAAAAATTATCATTTGCCATTTTTCATCAGGCCTTTTCTTTTTATCTTGTATTTTAAATTTAATTTTTAAAACTTTATCTGCTCCCTTTTTAGTAATAAGAACTGCTTGCTTTTGTTCTAAATTTTTAATTTTTATATATCCTTTCTTTTTTAAATAATAAATAAGTTGACTAAAATTTTTTCTATCTTGTCTTTTCCTCCGCTCATACCAAAATTTATGAAGCTCAGGACACCAAACTTCCTTCCAGGGCCGGGGAGAAAATATATCATGAATATCACCGATTTTTTCTAAAAAATTATATAAATCCCAAAGAAGTTTATCAGTAATAAATAATTTCATACCTTCTCTATTATAGTATATTTTTCACGGTCGTAGAAATTATATTATGAAAGTTGTCTAAGAAAATTAATGATCTTTTGAGCCTCTTTTTTGAAATATTAATATGGGTTGGTAGATTCAAAATTGAATTGGCAATTTTTTCTGCTCGGGGACAACTGCCAAGAGTATATCCCATTTTTTCAATTTCGGTGTCAGGAGGAACTATCGGGCTTTTTCTCCAGCCGTCGTCTAAATAAATTTTTCTTTTTCTGGCTAATTTAAGAATTTCATCTGGGTCTTTATTTACCCCGTTAGAAAGCCCCCGCCCCTTGGGGTGGTTGGGATGAATAT